>JAHBUU010000063.1 GCA_019637895.1 Pseudobdellovibrionaceae bacterium
CTCCGCGGCGGGAAGCGGTTCGCTTTCCCTGACGACCACGGGAGTGACAGCGGGAACTTATAAATCCGTGACCGTGGATGCCAAAGGCCGAGTGACCGGTGGAACCAATCCGACCACGATCGCAGGTTATGGAATCACGGATGCGGTTCTGAACGGTGGCAACACCGGAGCCGTCACCGTCGGAACGAACAATGCGACGGCTCTGACACTCGAAACGAATAATGCCGCCGCGGTCACAATTCTGAGCGGCGGAAATGTCGGGATCGGGACGGCGGCGCCAGCGGCGAAACTTCAAGTTGTCGGAAATACCCTGATCGAGGGGGACGTGCGTCTTTATCGGGCGGCTTCCGCAGCTGACGATAGGCTCTGGATCATTACTCATGCGGGCGGCGATGACCTCAACTTCGCTCCTCGTAAGGATGACGGATCTTCTGATGGGAACTATGCCATGACAATGACCCGTGGGGGCAATATCGGCGTTGGCACGACGGCTCCGACGGCTAAAGTTCATATCGCGGGAACAGCCGGTGTCGATGGGATGCGATTCCCAGACGGAACTTTGCAGACGACAGCTTTTACCGGGGGGACCGGAGCGAATATTCAAGTCTTCACCTCGTCAGGAACATGGACGAAACCATCCGGCGGATCCCTGGTAAAGGTGGAATGCTGGGGTGGTGGTGGTGGCGGTGGAAAGATGCACGCTGCCAACTACGCTGGTGGTGGTGGCGGAGGCGGTAGTTATGCCGTCAGGCAACTTCCGATCTCATCTCTTGCGTCGACAGAAGTGGTCACAATCGGCGCAGGAGGAGTTGGCCGATCTGCCTCGACTGGAAACGGAACCAATGGTGGGTCCACGACATTTGGTGCATGGGTTCTTGCTGGCGGTGGAGCCGGAGGGACTTCACAGAATGGCGGCGGCGGTGGGGGGCCCTTGGGAGCGGCATCCGGGGATGTGCCGGGCTCGCCGAGTTTGGGCACTCCTTCTCAGGGTGCAGGAGGAGCAACGGTCACTCCAGGAAACTCTGGTGCTTACCATGGCGGTGGCGGTGGTGGTGGCGTCATGCTGGGTGCGGGTTGCGGCGGTTCTGGAGGAGCTTCGCTTCATGGCGGTGGTGCGGCCTCTGGTGCGGCGCTTTGCCCTGGAGGAATTTCGATGTCGGGTGGTGCTGGTGGTGCTGGGGCTCGCTTGGATGCAGAACACGGACAAGCGCCCGGTGGTGGTGGCGGTGGAACCGCGACGGGAACGGCGGGCAACGGCGCCCCTGGGCAATGTATCGTGACGGTTCTCTAAAAAATGTGACGAAGGACGCGCTTCTACCGTCACATTGAAAACGCAATGACAGGCGAAACCCAGATCATTGACAGAGCCCCCTCCTCGGCGGAGGTTGTCGGGCATGGCATTTCAAATTTTCTCCGCTGTTGTTTTCGCGTTCCTTTTCTTCGCTCCCTTTCTGACTCACGCTCAGACCGAAGAGACGGCTTTGCCGACGATCTTGGTGTCTCCTGAACTTGAGCGGCAAAAATCATCATGGCTGCTGGCGCCGGGCAGTTTCGTTCTTCAGAACGAAGAAGAGCTGCAAAAAAAGCAGGCGAAATCTTTGGACGACATCTTTCGTGGAGAGCCGGGTGTTGAGTTCACGGGGGGGCCGCGTCCACAGGCCGAGCTTCCGCAGATCCGTGGTCTGGATGCCTCTCGCATCCTGATCCTTGAGGACGGGGCCCGTCAGAATTTTCAAAGCGGTCACAACGGGCGAGTCTTTTCAGACGCCTCCTTTTTAGAGAGCGTCGAAGTCGTCAAAGGCCCTTGGTCCTCTTTGTATGGCAGTGGAGCCTTGGGTGGTGTGATCTCCATGCAGCGCCCGACGGCTCAGTCTTACTTGCGTCGAACCGGAAAAACTCATGGCTTTGAACTGATGGGTGACTATCAGAGCGCGAACAATGGAACTGGTGCCCGCGTGACCGGTTTCGCGAAAATGGGCTTTTTCGAGCCTTTGATTTCTGTTCGGACGGACAAGGGCGGGGATATCCGTCAAGGTGGTGGGGACAAGCTGCCTTATTCCGCATCGGATTCGTTGGATCTGTATTCCGCGCTGGGTTTCGACGTCAGTCCCGAGCACCGTTTGGTCTTGAAAGTCGGTGAACGCAAATCCGAAGCCATCGTCCCTCTAAATCCGAATGAAGAGGGCACGGGGGCTGCGAATGAAACCGGACGATCGCAGATCACAAAGCGTGATTTCATTTTGGATCACACCTGGAAGCAAGGTTCGCTCATCGACTATCAAATGCGGGCCTATCATCGTCAGTCGGAGGTTCGTAAAAACCGCCTGTCCGATGATCGCGAAGACATTCAAAAGGTCGAAACTTCGGGCGTGGATTTGTGGAACCATTTCGCTTCATCGATGTCAGAGGACTGGGAATCCGTCGTGACGTTGGGCTTTGAATACTTCGAAGACGTCCAGCGCGGGAGCCGCAATGGTGGCGCCTTGGGCTCTTTCCCCGATGCAAAGGGCAGTCAGTTGGGCGTGTCCTTGCAGCCGCAATTCATCTGGAATGAAAAAACCAAATTCGCGCCGGGGATTCGTTACGACAAATATCGTCTGACAGATGCGGCGGGTGGGCTTGCTGCGAACGAAGGCGACGAGCTGTCCGGCAAGTTCTATATCGTTCAAGAATATGCCGAACAGAGTTCGTTCTTCTTGGGTTACGGACAAGGTTACAATGCGCCTCGTTTGGCGGACCTTTATGTGACCGGTCTGCATATCCCGTTCCCAGGTCCTTTTCCTCCGCCGAATTTTTTCGAAGCCAATCCGGATCTGAAGCCTGAACGCTCGGAATCCGTTGAAGCCGGGGTCAAGAATCGGTTTGGGGATGCTGACGGCACCTGGATTCTGGATGGAACTTTGTACGCGACGGAAACCAAAGACTTCATCGTTCGTCAGGTCGATATTCCAGGTGGAAAAACCCGTCTGGAAAACTTGTCGGACAAAGCTCTGCTCTATGGGGCGGAAATGCAGGCGGGTTACGAGACCTCTCGTTACGGAACCCTGCTCTCGTACGCGCAAACCCGTGGAAATGATCGCAAGA
The DNA here is from genome assembly GCA_019637895.1 of Pseudobdellovibrionaceae bacterium. Lineage (GTDB taxonomy): Bacteria > Bdellovibrionota > Bdellovibrionia > Bdellovibrionales > Bdellovibrionaceae > JAHBUV01. Next base: position 3,085 of record JAHBUU010000063.1, read on the forward strand.
CGAAAGAGGCTCTGCCCGATCTGCCAGGTGCCAAGTGGAGCCTGCGTCTGGAAGGGTATGGTGGTGAAGCTCGAGCCCATGTCGTCGGCTCGGATGTTCAGTACGTCGAGCGCCAGGGCGATGTGCCTTCTGGAATCGAGGCCTCGTCAGCCTTTGTGGTTCAGGATCTTTATTGGAACTATGGCCGATCTCGTCGGTCGGGTGGCTCTTACGCTTTGAGGGTGAACAATCTCTGGGACTTGAAATATCGCCGCAACGGGTCCGCAATGAACGAAACCGGACGTGATGTCCGGCTTCAGGCGTCTTGGTTGTTCTAAAGGAAAAAGCTTACTGCTGTCCGCTTGAGTTCGCAGGAACGGACAGTGGAACAGCGGCTGGTGTTGTTGATGGGCAGACGGCTCCAGAGCCGATTCCCGCTCCGCCCGGAAATTCCTGGCAGCAGGCATTCGAGTGCGGAACATAGGTGCCATTGACCAGGCAGCACGAAGGCGTCGAATCGCTACATTTGGTCTGCGAAGCTTTCTTGTTTTTCTTGTACACGATGAAGGCGGCCAGTGCGACACCGCCAGCACCAAGAAGGGCCCACCACGAGAAAGCATGAACCTCGGGAACAAAGAGGCGAATGAGTGGCGAGCCATGCTGGGCTTTCAAACCCTGTTCTTTCAAAACTTCTTCCAGGCGATTCCAGCGAAGAGCTGGTGAGTCGATTTCAGCTTGGGTCAGAGCTTTGCCGTTCACCAAGATCGAAATTCCGTCTTTTTTATTCTCGACGTAGGTGATTCGGATTTCTTTGCCCTGTTCGGCGATGATCAAGGTGCGGTTCTTGACGGAAATTTTCGGGGTCTTTTGCAGAGCCTGCTTGCCGATTTTATTGCTCAGATAGGCCTGCTCTTCGTCATCGAGGCGGACCGACAAACGATAGTAGGTCTCTGAGACGCTTTCCCCTTTGCGGGCCGGGCGAAGAAGATCATAAATGTCTTGGACTTTTTCTTCGGCGGAAAGAGCCTGCAGATCCTGAGGAGCGGAAACCTCGGCTCGGGCAAAGGCCGGAGTGGCGGCCAAAAGCGATGAAAGCACAAAAGAGATCAAAGATCTAAAATAACGGATCATCTCCACACCCCTTGTCGTTTCTTTAGGTTAGCGCGAGGCGAATTGAGACACAAGAGACTCACTTCGAGATCGTCTCATTCTGGATCGGATTCCCCATCTTTATTCTATAGGCCAAAATCGCGTCTCTGAGGCGTTCCGCAAGCTCTTGTCGATAAGAAGGCAAGGCCAGCCGACGTGCCTCTGTTGGATTCGTTAAAAAGCCAAGCTCGACGAGCACAGAGGGCATATTCGTGCGGCTCACCACATAAAGCGGGGCTTGTTTGATGGAAGGACCTTTGCGGCTTTCACGATCTTTCCATGATTTCGACATCAATTCCGAGAGGCGCAGACTCGATCGCAGGCGATGTTGCCGGTGAAGGTCGCTGACGATGGCATTCACATCACCTCTTCGTGAGGAGTCGGCCCCGACATGGGCGGAGTCCTCTTCGAACTCTTGGTTTTCGAGGTTGGCCAGATACAAAGCATCTTCGTCAGGAGGCAGGCTGTTCTGGAAAAAGAGCTCGACACCTTGGGCGCGGGGATCCGGAGCCGCATTCGCGTGCAAGCTAACCATCAGATCGGCCCGCAGTTGATCTGCCATCTTGGTTCTTTGCGGAAGCGAGAGCGCTTTGTCCTGAGTGCGAGTCATGGACACACGAACTCCTGACTCGGCCGACAGCAAGTTTTGCAGACGTTTGGAAACATCAAGAACCACTTCCGCTTCTTTGAGGCGGCTGTGGACAGCTCCTTGATCGATTCCTCCGTGACCGGGATCGATCAAGATGTGCAGGGCCCAAGCAGAAGGTGTCCCTGCCAAGGACAGCAGCAACGACAGAAGAAAGATTCGATTCATCTTTTGATTTTCAGGGATTTGGCGTGAGGGAGAAAGAAAAAAGGCGACCAGGTCGGGGGGGGAATAACCTAGCCGCCATGGGGGGTACCCGACACTAGAGCAAGGTCGGGACCAGCGGATTTCACCCTCAGACTGCGCTAAATTCGAATGGAAATGTCGATGCTTTGAACAGGGCCGCAAAAGGGCGTCTCGGAACCGAACGAGAAATGTCCGAATTGATGTCGTGCTCTTTTCGCTTCCCAGTTCTGAAGTTATTCTGTCCAGGTCATTAAGACAGGATTGTATCTAGTCACGGAGGAAACGATGTTGCACGAGATTGGACGGGTCGGGCTGATGATGGCCCTGGTTCTCTTTGTATCTGGCCCAGTACGGGCGCAAATCGATGGCTCACAAATCGAAGCGGAAGAAGCTTTGGCAGATGCAGAGGCCTCGAAGGCTGAAGCCAAAGAAGCTCGCCGAATCGCCGAAGAAGATCGCCGTCAGCGTGATCGCGCAAAGGCCGCGGCTGAAAGTGCCATCAGCAAAGCTCGTGCGATCGAAGCTCAGGGCCGTAAAGAGCAGGCCGAGGCGGAAAAAGAATCCGCGAAAATGAAGTTGGAGTCCGCCGAAAACGAAAGAGCTCAACGCCAAGCCGAAGCCGAGCAGAAAAAGGCCGAAGCGGAAATTGCATTGGCTCTGCAGAAAACACAGAAGGCCAAAGATGACCTTCGTGCGGCTCAAGAAAGACGTGAAGCGGCTGTGAAGGCGGCGAAGTCATCGGCCGACCAGGCCAAGGCTGCGGACAAAGAGGCTCAAGAGGCTCTGCGCAACCAAGAGAAAGCCACCAAGGAAACCGAGAAGGCCCGCCTCGAGCAAAAGCAAATCGAGACTCGCACCGCCCAAGCTCAGTTGAATGCCCAAAAGGCTCAGGCTGCCTTTAAACTTGAAGAGGCGAAGCTCAAGCAGGAACAATCCCGTCTTGATGGTGAAAGAGCCAAAGAAGACGTGGTGATGAAACAGATCAAGGCGACTCAGGAATCGGCCAAAGCCTCGATCGAAAAACTCACCGAGGAAAAGCGTCAGTCCGAATCCGAGTTGAAAACGGTTCGCGCCGATGTTGAAAAGCAGCGCAAAGAACTGGACAGCCTTCGTAAAGAGGCCGGAAAAGCGCAAGAGACGGCCATGGCGGCTCGTCGCGATCTGGACAAAAACAAAGCCGATCTTGGAAAACAGCGGGCCGAAATCCAAATGGAAAACGCCAAGCTGAAAAAACAAATCGCTGAAAACGAAGCTCAGACTCAAAAGGACTCGGCCGAGCTGTCGAAGCTGAAAGAAGAAGCCTCGAAAGCCAAAGAAGAACGCGAGATATTGCAGAAACAACTTCAGTCCGCCAACGAGCAGGCTGAAGAGATGAAAATCGCGAAAGAAACGGCCAAAGCCGAAGCTGAAACGGAAAAGGTCCGTCTCGAGACGGAAAAAATCCGCGCTCAAACGGCCGGCGTCACGATTCCAAGTGTGGACTTTGTCACTTTGGCGAAAGACTGTCCTTTGAAGTCAGATTCAAAGGCTTCGGCCAAAACGGTGGCGCAGGTCAAAAAGAACTCGCGTCTTCCTGCCAGCTCACGCAACTCGGGTTGGGTGGAAGTGGCTAAATCCAGTCGCAGTCCGAAAGGCTATGTGCAGGCTTCTTGTTTGAAAGAGTGAACTCCTGAATGATCAAAAAGTGGATGGCATCTGGAAACGACAACTGGTCATTGAATAATCCCCTGAAGGGATGGACCTTGCACGGCCTCACCGAGAGTGAGGCGCGTCTGCTTTTGCAGACCCTGAGCTTGGCCGAGCGTCGTGTGGTGTGGGCCTGGAAAAAGGGTCTCGAAAGCTGGGTGCACCTCGATCACGAAAGCTGCGCGATCTTGAGCGCCCCACACACCGGCAAAGATCCGGGAGCGCCGCCTTTGCCCGAAGCAAAAGAAGACGAAATCACCGCTGTCCATAGTTCCGTCCGTAAGGTGAAGCGTTTCCAGCAGCGTCCCGAGCGGAAAACCGCCACAGTTCCCGCCGAGATCATTCAAGGACAGCAGACTTTCCGAACTCGGACTGAAAACGTTTCCGATGGCGGAATCAAATTCGTCGATGTGCTACCGGAATGGGTGGCTGGTTATTTCACCGTGATTCTTGGGCTCGAGTCAGGCCCGGCCGAAGTCACCTGCATGCTTGTCGAAGACCAAAAAGACGCCAAGACGCGGGTGGAAGTGGTTGAAACCGAAGACGAAGAATCCCATCTTCCGATCTATCGGGAATGGGTCAAAAACCTTCCCTGAGCCCGAATGTAAAGGCTGATCAATCAGGCGATTGTCGCTGAGCCGTCCCGCTTCAGATAAACCGTCTGGGTCGGATAAGCATATTCGACGCCCAGAGTGGCCGCCGCCTCCAGGAAGCGACAAAACAGGTCCTGAGTGATTTCAAGTTCCAGCTCCTGCGTTCTGACTTCAGGCAGATGAAAGTTCACCAGCACATCCAACGAGGCCGCATTGAAATGATTGAAGGCGACCAGAACCGACTTGGGATCCACATGTTTATTTTCGAGCAGGATCTGTCGGATTCGTGCCGTGAACTCGTGGACCTTGGCCGGTGGGGTTTCATACAGCAGTCCCAGGGTCTGACGAATCCGACGGCGTGGACGGACTTCCATATTGTCCACTTGTTCTTTGGCGACGATCGAATTCGGAATCGAAATCAGCGAGTTGTAAGGTGTTCGGATGCGAGTCGAGCGGAATCCGATGGCTTCGACGACACCTTCGGTATTGCCGATGCGGATGGAGTCCCCGATTTTGAAGGGCCGATCAAAAAGGATGGTGATTGAGCCGAACACATTGGCGGCCGTATCCTGGGCGGCCAAAGCAAGGGCCAGGCCCCCCAGCCCCAAACCAGCCAGGATACTGACGACGTTCACACCCAAGTTTTGCAACGTGATCAAAAAACCAAGAACGACGACCAGAACCTGAAGACTGCGAACGGCAAAGGGGATCAGCTGTTGATCCAAGCCGGTGCCCGTGCGGCGCGAGATCCGTTCGAACAAAAGTCCCACGGCCGTGATCGAGCGATGCACGAGGATGATCAGATTGATCGCGAGCATGAGATGAACGGCGAGCTGCAGATATTTATTCAGATTCGGCGTGAGCTCGAGATTGTCCAAACCAGCGAGCCAGATCAGAGCAACCAAAATCCGTGACCAAGGTCTTTCCAGAGGCAGGCTGAAAAAATATTTGAAAAAGCCTTGTGGATCTTGACGTCCGTGCATGACACGACGGAAACGCCCAAAGATCAATCGAAGCACCGGCAGCAGGACCAATCCCAGAGCGATGAGCGCCGCCAGGGCGGTCCACTTCCAGTTAGGGACGGCGATCCAGGTCGTCTCGAGAAGATGGGCCATTTCAGCTGTCAGAAAACCTTCGGTGACCAGAAACGAACTTTGCATGGGAACTTTCTCCTAGAACTTGAGATCGATACCTTGAGAGAGCAGGATCAAAATCACTCCGCCCAAAAGAATTCGGTACCATCCGAAGACGGCGAATCCACGTTTGCTGACAAAGCCGACGAAGGCTTTGATGGCGATGGCGGCGACGATGAAAGAAACGATGAAGCCGATCCCCAAAGCCTGCCATTGCTCTGCTGAAAAATGTTCGCCGCTTTTCAACATTTTGAGAAGCTTGTAACCGGTGGCCGCAGCCATGGTGGGAACAGCCAGAAAGAACGAGAACTCGGCCGCTTCGGATTTTTTCATCCCCAGCAGCATGCCGCCGACGATGGTGGAGCCTGATCGGGAAATGCCGGGAACCATCGCCAAACTTTGAAAGAGGCCTAGCTGGAGGCAGTTCTTGATGGACAGGGATTCGATGGCGACGCCATCACGAGCGGGTCGAAGGCGGTCGATGAATAAAAGCACGATCCCGCCTAGGACCAGAGAGGTGGCCACGATCAGGGGGCTTTCCAACCACAGGTCGACATAGTCTTTGATCAGAAAGCCGATGACCGCCGTTGGCAGAAAAGCGATCAGGATTTTCTGGTAGAAGGTCCAGTTCGGCAGAAAGCGCCGCCAGTATAAAACCAGGACCGTGAGAATCGCTCCCATCTGGATGATCACCTCGAACGACTTGGTAAAGGGGTCGTCCGCGATCCCCATGAAGTGGGAGGCGATAACCATATGCCCGGTGGACGAGATGGGGAGGAATTCGGTGATGCCTTCGATGATGCCGAGGAGAACGGCCTGTATCCATGTCATGGTTCAAAAGATTGCCATTGTCCGTCTGGTCCAGCAAAAGCTCTCGCCGCGTCATTGGTCGAGTTTTCCTTAGCGGGTTTCGAAAGAGTCAGACTAGGATTTTAGGACCAAGGATGAGCTTTCAGAAACCAAGGAGGGGATTATGAAGTCAGTCATTTTGGCGGCCTTGCTATTGGTCGCCGGTCGCGCTCAAGCGACTGAATATCTCGTTAAATACAAAAACACGAAAGGCCTCAATGCGATCCATGAAATGGCGGCATTGAAGTCGGCGGGCATGATGGTGGTGGATTCTCACGCACCGGGCTCTTATGTCGTCGTGGACATTGCTCCGGCGGCGGAAGGTGAAGCAGTCACCAGCCTGATGAGTGATTCAAATATCGAGTGGATCCACGAAAACGGCGAAGTCCGGGCTTTCGAGGCGCCAGTGGACACCGTTGCCCTGAAAGACCAATGGGCCTTGGCGAAAGTTCAAGCGACCAAGGCTTGGCAGCGCGCCGGGAACAAAGGAAATCGCAAAGTCATCGTGGCCGTGATCGATACGGGCGTGGACTATCAACACCGTGCTTTGTCCGTGAACATGGTTCCCGGTTTCGATTTCATTCGGAACAATGCGGATCCGATGGATGAAACAGGTCGGATGAATCCAGGTCACGGAACGCATTGTGCGGGTGTGATTGGTGCCACTGGTTTGATCGAGGGTGGAACCGTCGGACTCAGTCCAGAAGTGTCCATCATGCCGATCCGGTTCTTGGGACCGACCGGCGGTGGTGACTTCAACAATGCTGTGAAGTCCATCGACTTCGCCATCGAGAACGGGGCTCAAGTCATCTCGGCGAGCTGGGGTGCCACGATCGCTCGGAACAAAGTGACCGCCTTGATCGAAGCCGTCAAACGCGCCAGCGACAAGGGTGTGATCTTCGTCGTCGCGGCGGCGAACGATGGACGGAACAACGACAAAACCGAAGTCTATCCGGCCAATGCGACTTTCGAGAATACGATCGCAGTTGCGGCTTCGACTCAGACTGATGCCAAGGCTTCGTTTTCTAACTACGGAAAAGCCAACGTGCACGTCGCCGCTCCTGGCGTGGGAATCCTGTCGACCATCCCGAAAGATGGCTACATGGAGATGTCTGGAACATCGATGGCAACTCCGCTGGTGGCGGGACTCGTTGCTTTGTTGAAGGCTCAGGATCCGAACCTGACCGGTGCGCAGATCCGGGCTCTGATCCAAACGACCGGTGCCAAGGCGGCCATCGAGACGGCCTGTGCCTGCCGGGTTGATGCCTTCAATGCGGTTGATCACCTGTTGTCAAAGAAGCCGTGGATGGTTCCAGCCGCTGGAACTTTCGATGCCGGGAGCACCGTCGCGCTGGCGAACATGAATCTTCGTGGCAAGGTTCAATACTCGTCTTCGAATCCTGAAATCATGACGGTGGATGATGCCGGTGTGGTGACCATGGTCAAAATGGGGACAGGACGAATCTTGGCAACGGACGAAGCCGGTCAGCAGGTTTCGACTTTGGATTTCATCGTCGGCAAAGGAGCCGGATCCGTCGAGGAGTGCCCGTACTCCGAGAGCGTTTGTCGCTGGACCTGCCGTCTCTTCCCAAGCCGTCCTTACTGCAAGAAGTAAGAGTCGAGCTTTCTGTTTTTTACTGCGAAAGCCGCCGGAACTCGGCGGCTTTTTCTTTGAGATTTTCCTTTACCCGCATTCTTTGTTTTTCACTGAGCCTGTCCCAGAGCTGAAGAAAGAGTTCTTTCATCGCCTCTTGACGTTTTTTCGAGGCGTTGACGGAGGCCGCCGGACGTAACGAATCCGGGTCTTCGAAAAGGCGGCGAATCCATTCGCGCCTCTCGTCCCCTTGGGATTTCAAAAACGAAGACAGCAAATGGTCTCGATTTTCGAGTTCGGCTTGAAAGTCCACGGGGTGGGATTCGGCAAAGGCCTCGACGAATTTCGTTTGCTCCGAGCTGAGGTCGGTCACGAAAAACTCGATCCAGCGCAAGGCCCGTTCCTTGTCTTTTTTGAGGGCGCGTTTGGGATCCGAGACGTCCTTCCGGAGCTTCTCGGTTCTCCGAGAGGCTTCCTTGCGGAAATGGATTTCCTGTTCGGACCCGGAAGAGGCATTCAGGGACAGGGCGAGAGGTTCGAACCGACGCAGAGAGGATTTCACCAGCCCCATGAGCTCTTCGTGCCACCCATCGAGCTGCTCTTTGTCGAGAGCTTGAGTGACCGGCAGGTGCTCGTGGGTTTTTTCGAGAAGGCCAGCAAGTTTGGGAAAATCCTCGGCGCGGATGTCACGAATGATCTTGGCCAGTTCGGCCTTGGTTTCTTTGCGTTGGGACGAGGTCAGATCCACGAAGTCGTCGATTTGGCCGGTCAGAAAAAAATCAGCGAAACGGACGGCCCAATTCAGCCTTGAGCAGGAGGTCAGACCGAAACTCAAACCGATCAAAAGAAAAAGACGGATGAGGTTTTTCATCCGATCAGCTTATCAGTTTTTTTCCAGATTTCGGAAGCGATGTCGTAAGAGGAGAAATTCAAGTCCCATGTACAGCGCCAAAAAGATGAGAATTCCCACGCCTTTTAGCAGCGCCCAAGCCTGCGTACTCCAGGCGAACGCCGCCCAGGTCGCCAGTCCCGCCTGCACGGCGAAAAAGAGACCCATTCTGAATGTGAGGCCTCTCATGAAAGGCCTGGCCGGTTCGGGGAGAGGCTGTCCTTGAGCGGCGGCCATCCATTCGATCAAGTTCTGTTTGAAAAACAGCGAGGCCCAGAGCGCCAGTGCGAAGAATCCTTCGAAGAGGGCTGGCTGGAGTTTGAACCAGATCCCATCGTCCGTCCACAAAGAGACAAGGCCAAGACCGATGAGGAGACAACTGCTGATCAGTGTGAGACGGCTGATCTTGCGCGTTCGTTGAAATTCAAAGGCCATTTCTCCGAAGGCGAAAACCAGCCCTGCGATCAATCCCCACCAAGTCCCGTACTGATCCTCGATGACAGTGAAGGCGATGATGGGCACAAGCCCACCCCAAAAAAGGCTGCCCCAAGGCTTTTTCCGCGGAGTTTGTTCGGACATTCTTAGCGCGTTCCTTCGAAATCCACGGCTTCGCCCGAAGAGGGAAGCAGGATCTCGTCCTCTCTCATCGCAAGGCGGCCTTTCAGGAAAGTCATCACCGGCCATCCCGTCGTGGTCATGCCGTCATAAGGAGTCCAACCGACTCGGCTGGCGATCCAGGAGTTTTCGATCCGTCGAGATTTTTTGAGATCGATGACCGTGAAGTCGGCATCGAAACCGACGGCGATTCGGCCCTTGTTTTTGATCCCGAAGACTCGGCGTGGATTCTCGGTGACGAGTTCGACGAATTTTTCGAGCGAGATTCGACCTTGGTTGACGTGATTGAGCATCAAGGTCACCAGCGTTTGCACACCCGGGAATCCACTTGGGCTTTGAGGATAGGGTTTGGCCTTTTCCTCGCGGGTGTGTGGAGCATGGTCGGATCCCAGAATATCCACGGTGCCATCGAGGACGGCTTTCCACAGTCGATCTTGATGGTGTTGATCGCGGATCGGTGGGTTCATTTGGGCAAAGGTGCCCAGGCGATCATAACATTCAGGTGCACTCAAGGTCAGATGCTGAGGAAGGATTTCTACGGTCGAGATGTCTTTGCTGTCTTTGAGAAGGTCCATTTCCTTGGCCGAAGTGACATGAAGGACATGAACAGGGCGTCCGGTCTTGCGGGCGATTTTGAGCAAACGGCTCGTCGCGAGGAAAGCAGTCTCTTCATCCCTCCAGATGGGGTGGAAGCGGGGATGGCCCCCTTCTTCGGCAAGGTGTTTCCGTTCGCGCAGACGGGCTTCGTCTTCGGCATGTACGATCACACGGCGGTGACCGGAACGCAGAGCGCGTTCGATATGAACGTCTTCCTCGACCAAGAGGGTTCCTGTGGATGAGCCCATAAAGAGCTTCACACCAGAGCAATGAGGCAGGGTCTCGAGCGTTTCGAGCCGATCGGCATTCTCGGGGCTGGCACCGACAAAGAAAGCATAATGGGTATGGCAGCGGCCTTTTGCTCGGGCGAGCTTGTCTTCGAAGAGTTCCTTCGTGGTCGTCGCCGGATTCGTATTGGGCATTTCAAACACGGCGGTCACGCCACCCAGCAAGGCCCCTCGGGTGCCGGATTCCAGATCTTCCTTGTGGGTCAGGCCGGGCTCACGGAAGTGAACCTGTGAGTCAATCACTCCGGGGAGGAGATGAAGCCCTTTGAGGTCGACAACCTGCGCTGCGGGGATCGTGATATTTGATCCGATCTCGACGGTTTTCCCGTCCCGAATCGCCACGTCGACTTGGGCTCGTTGGAGTCCTTTGCCGGATGGGTGTGGAAGAAGGACTTCGGCGCCTTTGAGAAGCAGATCGTATGACATGCAGTGATCCTCTTTCCGTGAGGCGTAACATGAAATGAGGCGAAGGTCCAGGAAGGCGCTTCGGGGCGTTTGACGGGTGGTTCCGGGAAGCAGAGAATGGACAACGTGGGTGTCGAAGCCTTTCTCCGATTTTGGAGTCATTATAATACTTTGATCATCGAGCTCCTGATCGGATTGATCCTGCTCATGGTCGTCTACTTGGCTTTCCGTACCTTCTTCAGCTCTGAAGAGGAACTGGCGGGCGGAGTTGGAAGCGAACTGAAATCGGGCGATCTCGAAAAAACCTTGCAGAAAATTCTAGAGAAGCAAGAGAGCGTCGTCGCATCAGCGGCGGTTGCTGAATCCGCTCCCGTCGCAACCGCCACCGGGGGCGAGGCCTCTGCAGCGTCGACGGGCGAACTGGATCAGTTGCGCCAACAACTTGCTGAAAAAGAGCGGCAGATTGCCGAGATCAAAGACAGCGCCGCTCCAGCCGCCAGCGGTTTGGGGTCCGATGAAAAGAAAAACTACGAAGATCGACTGAAAGATCTCGAAGCTCGTCTGGCAGAGTACGAAATCATCAGCGAAGACATCGCCGATCTTTCATTCTACAAAGAAGAAAACACAAAGCTTCAAAAGGAACTGTCTTCGTTCAAGGAAACGGCTTCGGCGTCTCCGTCGAAGCCAGCGCCGGACGCGGCTCCTCCGATGGAAGATCCCATCGCTGAGCTGGGGCTTGATCCTGAACCGGCCGCCAATCCGACAGAGCTTGTATCCGAGCCCGCAGCCCCGGCTGCGACGGATGAGGTCGCGCCACTTCCCAAGGCGGAAGAGGCAAACCTGATGAACCAATTCGAAAACTTCGTTAAAAAGGGGTAATCATGTTGTTCCGAACTCTTTTGGTGAGCTTGACTCTCCCCACATTGGCTTTTGCCGCTCTCGGTCCGCGCAGCAAGCCGGGCGTCGAACTGGTCACCGAGCTTTTGAAGTTGCCGTCCGAGGTCCGCTTCGAGGCCATTGCGAAACAGCCGGATCGTGTTTACGAAACTCTTTTGGATGTGGCTCGGGAAAACAGTCACAGCATGAATATTCGCTGGAAGGCCGTGACGACGGCGGCTCTGTTGCGTCGTGAAAAGGCCGCGCCGGATCTGATGAAGCTTTCCGAGTCCAAAGATTGGTACATTCGGAATGCTTCGCTTATCGGGATGGCCGAAGTCGCTCCTCGACAATCCGTGAAGCTCGCGCACCGTCTGTTGAAGGACCCGGCGCTGGTCGTTCGCTCGGCGGCCGTTGATGTCCTCTCTAAGAATATGAAAGATGTCGATCGCGGATCTTTGTGGAAAGAGCTGACCTCCGATTACAACCGTCGAGGCGGGCAGTCTTTGTGGATTCGCGGCCAGATCCTTGAGGCTCTCGCTGATAACGCACAAAAATCTGAATTCAAGAACTTCTCCGAGCTGTTGTCGGAGCAAGATGAAACGGTTCAAAAGGCTTCGATGAAGGGCCTTGAAAAGATCACCGGCCTGCAGGTGGCAAGGAACGCTTCGTCCCACTCCAAAGCCGTTCAGCTTTGGAAGGCTCACGTCAGTCGGCAGCTCGCTTCAGAGCTTCAGTGATAATCAGCTCGCGCTCGATTCGGTAAAACAGGACGGCCTCTTCCAGGCCGTCCGAA
>JAHBUU010000064.1 GCA_019637895.1 Pseudobdellovibrionaceae bacterium
CGGGGTGATCTTGACCACGCCGGAGCCGAATTCCTTGTCCACGTAGGTGTCGGCGATGATTTTGATTTTTCGGTTGGTCAGCGGCAGCAAGACGCTTTGGCCGATCAGATCTTTGTAACGGGGATCTTCCGGATGCACGCAGACCGCGGTGTCGCCCAGCATGGTTTCCGGACGGGTGGTCGCCACCGTCAAAAAGCCGCTGCCGTTTTCCAGAGGATAGTTGATATGCCAGAGCGTGCCTTTGGTTTGTTTGTGCTCCACTTCCAAATCGGAAATAGCGGACTCCAAAGGGGCCGACCAGTTCACCAAGCGCAGGCCGCGATAGATCCAGCCTTTTTTATGGAGGCTGACGAACACTTTGCGAACCGCTTTGGAAACGCCTTCGTCCAAAGTGAAAACCGCGCGGTCCCAATCGCAGGAGTCGCCCAAGCGGCGCATTTGCGAGTAGATGCGGTCACCATATTGATGTTTCCAGTCCCACACTTTTTCCACAAAAGCGTCGCGGCCCAACTGATGGCGAGTGACGCCCTGTTTTTTAAGTTCTTTTTCGACGACCGTTTGCGTGGCGATGCCCGCGTGGTCGGTGCCCGGCAGCCACATGGCATTGTAGCCGCTCATGCGTTTCCAGCGGATGATCAGATCCTGAATCGTGTGATCCAGAGCGTGTCCCATGTGCAAGAAGCCGGTGACGTTCGGAGGCGGGAGGATGATCGAGAAGGGTGGTTTGGTGCTTTGGTCTTGAGCCTTGAAATAGCCGGAGGACTCCCACCACTGGTAGATCTTGGATTCGACTTCATTGGGATTATAGCGGTCTTTGAGCTGTTCAGTCATAGGGCCGAACATACCCGAGCCTCTGCCTTCGCTCAAGAAAAGGCTGCGGCGGGAACCGCATTCTCGGGGCTTAGAGCGACGTATCGATGATCATGGGGATCTGGGAGCGCGTCCGGTCCGCATTGGGACGACTGACGCAGGACCAGATCTGAGATCCCAGCAGATCGAAACCTGCCAAGGGGCGGACGGAAGCCGGGAATTTCCACTCGGCACGGCGAATCCTGACCTTGTTGGATTGTCGGACGTCTTTCAAATCGAAAGTCTGATAAAGGCCGCCGAAATCCACCACCAACAGGTTATTTCTGAGCAGCAAGCCGCGAGAGCCGGGATCGAGGCCGATGGTGCGGTGCTTTTCCAGGTGGTTCGAAAGATCCCAGAGCACGAAGCCACGGAACGCTGGTTTGCTGCGGTCCCCGGTCAGACTGTAGCTCGAAGCGACGAAGATGGCTTCATTGCCATCGATGACGACACCGGTGATTTCGGATTCGAGAGGTTGTTGATCTTGCAAAAGGAGCTCTGTGGCCACCGCTTTATGATCCGTCATTGAGTAAACGGAAAAACCCATTCGACCATGAGCGATGATGATCTGGTCGCCCCAGCGGGCCATTCCGCGGGCTTCTCCGCCAGAGGGGATCCATGAGGTTTCTGGCAGTGTCGACGTTTCGTATCGGCGCTCGCCAGACGTCAGATCCCACTCTTCGATGCGATCGTTTCTGAGAACGTAAAGGGTTTCATCCACAATCAGAAGATCTCGGACCTGACTTGTGCCTGGAAGCTGCCAAGTCATCTCGCCCACTTGGACGTGAAGGTCACGATAGTTCGTCGTAAGGGCGAACGTGTTTTGTGTGACGGCGACAGGGCCGCCACAAGAAGGAACTTGCGTGAATCGCTCTTGCAAAGAAGTCGTCGCCAGTGCTGGCATAGCTGATGCGATCAAAGCGATGAAGAGACTTTTCATGGGTTTATCCTCCCGTGATTTCCTGTCGAAGCGAATTCATTCCGCCCTTAACCCAATAGACATTGGTGTACCCGGCCTCTTCAAGCTGCGTAGCGACGAGCTCGCAGGAGCGGCCGTCCTGTGACAAAAGCACGATAGCCTGTTCGGCCGGGGCAGCGGCTTCTCGGATTTTGATCACGGCTTCGTCCTGAGAGCCTTGAATGGTCTGACGCTCGAGATGTCCTTGGTGATAGGATGGAAACAGACCTTTGGTGTCGGCTCCCAAATTAAATAAGAGGAAAGGAATTCGATTGCGAATGAGGTTTTCGAACTGGAACCCACCGATTTCACGGAGAGAAAAATCACTCGTCATTTTTTAAGCTTCCTTTTTGGCGGTGGCAGGTACACGAAGTCCCAGCCAGAAAACGATCGCCAGAGCGGCGGCCCCGAAGAGAGCACTGGCAATAAACGGGGCCTGGATGAAGATTCTTTCGAACAAGAACCCGCCAAAGGCTGGTCCGAGGATTCTTCCCAGAGAGGCGAGGCTCTGGGTGGACCCCAATGTGGACCCTTGTTCAGTGCCAGAGGTGAGCAGGCTGATGCTCCCCAGGATCGAAGGATTGCTGAGTCCATTGCCAAGGGCGAGCAGGGTCATCGTGATGGCCATCCCGGTCAAGCTCGAAGCCAGAGCGATTCCCAACAGTCCCAGCGAGAAAAGCGCCAAACCAATTCGTAAGACCGTGCGCTCTCCGACCTTCGGGAGAAGTCGGCGCACCAGAACTCCTTGGGTCAGCACCATGATGATGCCGATGTAGGCAAATCCGAAACTGACCTCGCGGATTCCCCAGTCGAATCGTTCACGCATATACAAAACAAGATTTGCTTCCATCGAAGACATGGCGAAAGAGGCCAGGAAAAAAACCATCATCAAAGGGCCGACGGTTGGTTGGGCGAAGGCGGCTCCGAGCGAAGCCCAGCGACCGGTCTTTTTGGGGGCGCGGCGGTCCGGCGGAAGGGTTTCTTTCAGGAAGCGAGCTCCGAACAGGAAAGTCACGAAACAGATTCCAGCCACCCAAAGCATGGTGAATTTTGTGGCGAAGCCTGTTTCAAGAGAAAGGCTCTGTCCCCACAGCGAGAGCAGTCCGCCGATCGCGGGTCCGAACAGGAAGCCCAGGCCAAAGGCGACTCCGATCAAAGCCATGCCTTTCGAACGCTGGTCGGCGGGCGTGATATCCGAAATCGCTGCCGAAGCCGTCGACAGACTGGCTCCGAAAAACCCGGCGAGGGCGCGTGCGATAAAGAGTGTGGAAAGGTCCGTGGAAAAGGCGAAAAGGATGTAGGTCAGGGCCTCGCCAACGAGACAGCCCAGCAGAATCCGTCGGCGTCCCCAGCGGTCACTCAATTTTCCCCAAAGGGGGGCGAAAATGAACTGCATGAGCGAGTAAACGGACAGCAGAAGTCCTGTTTGGACGGCCGTTGCGCCGAAATCTTGGCTTAAAAGAGGAAGAATCGGGATCACGATCCCGAATCCGAGGAGGTAAATGAAGACCGTCACGAAAATGACGGCTAATTGGGACTTTCGTTCAGTCTCGGTCACACTTTACCTCGTTTCATGAGGTGTTATTATGGGAGAGTGATGAAAAGCGCAACTCTTCTGATATTGATCCTTTTGGGGCCCTTCTCTTTCGCTTTTGCGCAAGAAGGTTACCATCTCTTCAAACCCGGTACCTGGGAGGCCCGCTTAGGGACCGAGTATCGTTACTCCGATGCCAACTATGACAGCGGTGGGGGGCAAACGGGATTGGTCAATGGCGGAAGCTTTCAATTGATCAATTTTGATTTTTCATCCCGGTACACCTTGAATTCCTCATGGGCCGCTTTCGGCCGTCTTTCGATGGGGAACGCTGAGTCAAACGGCAAAGACGCCGTCCGTTCGGGAACGGCACTGACCGGGGCTCAGGTCGGCGTGGAATGGAACCTGGGTCTTTTTGAGTTCGTCGATGTGATTCCTCAGGCTTCGTTCTTTCTGCCATTCGAAAAGGTCTCTAGGGATCAGGATTCCGTCATGACCTCGGAAGGGGTGGATGAAATTTTGTTGAATCTGCATATGCAAACGGCCTTCGAGGGTTTCCGTCTGTACGGAGCTTTGGGGTATATGCTGCGAGGAGAAGGGCGTTCTCATCTCCTGCCTTGGCGTGTGGGAATGGAATGGCCGTTCCGGACTTTTTTGATCGGGGCTCGTCTGATGGGTTACGAGAGCATGTCCGACGACAAGGATGCGGGATCCACAACGGGGGAAATCGATCGGTTGGCCACGGTCGATCGGGTGAGTGCGGGATCCTTCAAATTCTATTCGGTGAATCCCGGTGTGGTTGATAGCGATGTCTATATGGCGTTCGCTTTGAGTCCGGCATTTCACCTGGGATTTCAGGGGGGCCTGACGCTGACGGGATCGAATAGTGCTTCGGAATATCATGCGGGTGCGTCTCTGACTTATCGATTCACTCCGGCGCCGATTCGGACCTCGCGTCCTGCGGTCAATAACGATGATCGTCTTTCGATTGATCCGTATGTCGATCAGTTCCGCGAAGACACTCGCGACGGTGTTGATCAGGATCTGTTCCGTCCGAAACCGAAGCCGCGCCAGCAGCCGCCAAGACGGCCGCTGCCAGCAAGGCCTCCGGTCGATCGCGAAGCGGAAGAGATGAAAAAGCTGCAGCAGCAACTCGACGATGCCGAGATGACGATCGAGCTGAAAGTCGATCCGAAGCAGAAAAAGCGCCGCGGAAAATAAGTCGAGATTCGACCTTCTAGGAAATTCCCAATTTTTGTTTCAGGGTCTCGATTTCGAGGCCCGTGATTTCGACGACCTTATGGCGAGAGGTTTCGCCTTTCACGAGCTGAACGGAGCGTTTCGAAACGCCAAGTTTTTTGGCCAGGAATTCGACCAGGGTTTCGTTGGCTTTTCCATCAATGGGCGGAGACTGAATGCGGATTTTCAGAGAGCCGTCGTGAGGACCTGAGACTTCAGATTTGGAAGCGTTCGGTTGGATCAAAAGGTGGAGCCGAACGGCTCCACCCGGAAGAACTTCGATCATTCGGCAGCGAGCGGGGACACGGACGACGAGCGAGCAATCGGAGCCGTCTCGCTCACCGACAGATTCGGGAGCTGCATTTGCGGCATGTATTTTTCGCCTTGCTCAAGCAGCGTGAGATGCGCTTGGGCCAGGGCTTTCAAGTTTGCTTCGAATTGCATTCGGGCCCGCTTGAGCTCGGTCATTTCCTGATACATCTTTTTTAACGAGTCGCGGGAATCACGAATGATCATCTCGGCCTTTTGCTGGGCATCGACGATGATCAATTTGCCTTCGCGCTCGGAGTCCTGGCGCAAACGTTCGGCCATCTGGGAAGCGGTGGAGATCGTTTCTTTCAAAACTTTGTCGCGCTCTTTGTATTCGGCGTTGGCCAGGTCTTTTTCGCGCAGGGATTCTTTGAGCGAGTTGCGCTCGTGAATCAAGGTTTCCATCTGCGAAGCGATTTGCTGCAGAAAATCGGCGACCTCTTCAGGATCCAGACCGAACATTTTTTTGCCGAAATTTTTATGGGCAATATCGATGGGCGTAATTCTCATCGTTCCTCCATGAACATGACAGATAAGAAGACTCTTTTAGATTATGTCCTGGACCAGGAGCCCGCAAGACTATTTCAATTCGCGGGCGATTTCCGAGTTCCGAAGAGCGGCCTTCTCGAAGGAAATGCGCAGAGCGCGTTCGATTTCGAGTTCCCTCATGGACTGAAGTCCAGCTGCCGTGACCCCTTTGCGGGACGCCACGCGGTTCTGCAACTCTTCGATGGAGACCTGATCGCTTTCGGCCGCCAGCAGGGAGGCCCCGACGAAGGTCTCGATGGTGATCGCCTTTGCGACCTCGGGATCGAAGCCGTGTTCAAGAATCCAATCTTGCCAGTACATCATGAGCTCAAACATGAACCCGGTTCCGGAGGAGCAGGCCACCATGAAGGCTTCGAACTGCTCTTCGTCCGCCATTTTCACGACTCGACCGAGGGGAGCGAAAAGATCCTCGACGATTCCTTCGAGGGCGTCGTCTTCGTCGTCATTCAGTAAATAACCGAGGAGACCTCGCTGAATCAGGGCTGGCGTGTTTGGCATGAGGCGAACGATCCGGCACTGTGGCAGAAGTTTTTCCAGGGTTTCCATTCGAACGCCCGCAGCCAGGCAGATGACGATCTGACCTTCGAGGAAGGCTCGTGAAATCGGTTCGATCGCGGCGAGCAGATCTTGTGGCTTGACCGAGATGATCACGATATCGGCTTGTTCGACGAGTTCCTCGTTACTTCGCGAGGTTGTGACGCCAAACTGCTCGGTGAGTTTTTGGAGTTTGCCCGGAGAGCGGTTTGAAACCAGCACTCTTTGGGGGACGATGAAGTCCGTTTCAAGGAGGCCCCGGATCATGGCTTGCGCCATATTGCCGGCACCGAGAAATCCGATGGTTCGAGACTTGAGAAACTGATTCATTCCAAAAAGCGTAACAGGTTGGCCCAAGAACACGCCAGGAAAACTTCTCGACATTCGTCCGGACATAGCTATCGAGGAAAAGGTGGGCCGCCCGACTCACCCCGTCCATGAACCCGGACTTCGAGGTTCGGCCCTCCGTCTTGGAGGGAGAACACGTTGGGAGCAACCTCCTGATCAGCTGCTCAAACTCCAGTAAGAGCTTCAGAATCTGCAGCACCAGGTAAACTAGGCTGAGGACTCGTTTGGCTCTTGCGATGAAACGTCGAAGAGAAGAACACTTGGTGGTATTCTTGTTTTCCGGCATTCGGAACTCCTTTGTAAAAAGAAGTCTCGAATTCCTCGCAGAGCGAGATCGGGCGACCCGGTCTCGCTCTTTGCATTTTGTGAGCCCGGCCATTCCGTTAGGAAATCACTCGACATTTCATGGATCCCAGCGCAAGACCTTTG
Organism: Pseudobdellovibrionaceae bacterium; assembly: GCA_019637895.1. Taxonomy (GTDB): domain Bacteria; phylum Bdellovibrionota; class Bdellovibrionia; order Bdellovibrionales; family Bdellovibrionaceae; genus JAHBUV01. Next base: position 6,750 of record JAHBUU010000064.1, read on the forward strand.
CTGGGAGGTTCCTATGGAGAAAAGACAACTTGGTTCGTCGGATTTGCAGGTCGCACCTTGGGCATTTGGTGGAAACGTCTTTGGATGGACCATCGGCAAAGAAGAGTCCTTCCGTCTTTTGGACGCTTTCGTTGGTGAAGGCTTCAATCTGATCGATACGGCCGATGTCTATAGCGCCTGGGTTCCCGGCAACAAGGGTGGAGAATCGGAAACCATCATCGGTGAATGGATGAAATCCCGGGGGACTCGTGACCGCGTCGTTTTGGCCACGAAAGTCGGAATGGATTTCGCACCCGATCGAAAAGGCGGCCTTTCCAAAACTCATATTTTCAAAGCGGTCGAGGACTCTTTGAAGCGTCTGCAAACGGATCGTATTGATCTTTATATGGCTCATCGGGATGACCCATCGGTTCCTCTCGAAGAGACTCTTGGCGCGTTTTCGGAGCTTGTTCGTCAGGGAAAAATTCGCCACATCGGAGCCTCCAACTATACGGCTGACCGGCTGGTCGAAGCGCTGAAGGTCAGCGAGCGGCATGGCTATTCTCGGTTTGTCAGCTTGGAGCCTCTCTATAATTTGATGGATCGAACGGATTTTGAAAAGAACCTGCTTCCGGTCTGCCGCGAGTATCAGCTCGGAGTGATTCCGTATTATGCTCTGGCCAGCGGGTTCTTGAGTGGAAAGTATCGAACGCAAGCGGACCTGGCGAAAAGTTCGCGTGCTCATAGTGTTGGGAACTACATGAATGAGCGCGGCATGAGGACACTGAAGGCCCTGGATGAGGTGGCTGGTGCAACCAAGGCAACACCATCCCAGGTGGCCGTGGCTTGGTTGAGAATGCAGCCGACGATCACAGCTCCGATCGCGAGCGTGACGAATCTCCAGCAGTTTGAGGACGTCATGAAGGCTGCAAAGTTGGAATTGTCCCCGGAGATGCTGAAGACTTTGGAGCTTGCGACTCGTGAGAATGCCTAGGCCTTTGCTGGGAGCCTAGAGTTTCGGTCTTTGGCTGGCGGGAAGCCGGTCGCACCAGTTGATTTTTTTCTTGGTCTCGCCCTCGTAAGACAGGGCGAGCTTATTTTTCAGCAAGTATTCACTCAGCAAATTTCCGTCGATCCTCACGTCAGCGAGGATGCGGAAGTATTTGTCCTTACCGACATCCTCGAGGTCGATTCGTTTCGCTCGCTTGAGGAGGTTCTCGACCAGGTTCTTGGCCATGCGTGCGGTTTCTTTTTCGCAGGGTCCTTTGCCTTTCACCTCTGGTGTGTCGACATGCCGAACGCGGACCGAAATTTTGTCTCCGATCAAGGGATGGACGTTCGGGATGTCAAAGGTGATGGTGTCGGCATCGTAGTTGCGGACATATTTCACGCAGCGAAAGGCCGTTTTCCCATGTTCACATTTGCTGTCATTCGTTTGAATGGCAAAAGAAAGGCCGGCGAGCAGAGGCAGCGAAATCAGAATGGCAAAAAAACTGCGTTTCATGAGCAGATGTTGCGGTTGTTTCCCCAGAAAATCAACCCTTGGTGGGTCTTTCGCCAAAGGCCAAGGTTCCAATGCGGATCCAGGTCGCACCTTCTTCGATGGCGATCTCGAAGTCGTGACTTGTGCCCATCGACAATTCCGAAAAAGCGTGTCGTTGAACGTCCACCTGTGAACGCCATTGGTCACGGAGCGCGCGCAAACGCGCAAAGAACATTCGGTTTTGTTCGGGTTCATTCTGAAGAGGAGGCATGGTCATCAGTCCATGAATCCTGAGCTGTGAAAGCGCCGCGATTTCGGGCAGAGATCCTGCAAGTTCGCTCTCGGAAAAACCGTCTTTTGAATCCTCTCCGCCAAGATTGACCTGTAACAGAATATTTTCGATGACGTTTTTTTCCAGAGCCTTTTTGTGAATCTCCTGAGCGAGAGAAAGGGAATCGACCGAATGGATCAAATGGCATTGGCCGGTGATGAACTTTACCTTGTTTCTTTGCAGGTGACCGATGAGATGCCAGCGCAGATTCAGGTCTTTCAGGTGTTCAATTTTCCCGCCCAGTTCCTGAACGTAATTTTCACCGAAATCCCTGTGGCCTTCGCTGGCGAGACGGCGAATTTTTTCCTCGGATTGAAGTTTCGAGACGGCGAGAAGATGAACTTCCGATTCGTTTCGTCCGGATTTACCGCAGGCATTCTGGATTCGTCGCTGGATTTCGACAAGACTCATTCGCGAAAGCTCCAGCCATTTTTTTCGAATAGATGAAGAACCGCTTTCACCGGAAGGCCGACCACATTGTCAAAATCACCTTCGATGGTTTCGACGAGTTTTCCACCGAGACCTTGAATTCCGTAGGACCCCGCTTTGTCCATGGGTTCGCCCGTAGCCACATAGTCGCGAATTTCGGTTTCCGAGAGCGGACGGAAGCGAACTTGGGTCGTCTCAAGATGAGAATGGGTCTTTCCGGTCGAACTGTCGATCATCTGCACGGCGGTGATCACTTCGTGGACACGTCCAGAAAGCCGGAGCAAAGTCCGGATGGCATCTTCGGGAGACGAGGGTTTTCCGAGGGGAGCTCCTTTGAAAATCACTTCCGTGTCCGCTGCGAGCACGACGAAGGAAGAGTTTTCCCCTCGCTTCGACAGTTCTTCGAAAGCAGCCCTCGCCTTTCGACCGGCAATGTCCAAAATCTGCTCTCCGGCATTCAACGTTTTGTCGGGGATTTCCGATACTTTAACAGGGAAAACCTGAAAGCGGATTCCGGCTTTGTGAAGCAGATCTTTTCGGCGTGGAGATTCGGAAGCCAGGATCAAGCGAAGCATAAGCTTTGTAAACCATGAAGGGGCTCAAATGGGAAGCGCGGAGTTGATGTTGATCGGAGGATTGCTGCTGGCGGGGCTGGCGGTGTTTCTGTTCATGTCGGCGATGTTCGCGAGCAACGCTGACAAGGCGCAGCTGTCATGGGCCAACAACTCTGAACCGGCGAAATCTAAAAACGGCATCATTAACTTTTCCCGTCCTCTGGTGCATCAGTTCACTTTGCAGCATGCGGTTCGCATCCGATCCGAGAACTATCGCAAACGGATTCGTCGGCTGATTCTGACTTCGGGTTTGTCGCGAGAACTCAACGAAGACGAATTCATCGGGCTCCAGATTCTTTGGGGTGTGATGTTTCCGGCCTTCGTCATCATCATGAACTTCTCGCTTGAAATGGGTTTCAATAATCTGTTCCTGCTTGCGATGGTTCCAGCGGGTTACTACCTTCCGGTCTTGCACGCGAATGCGAACAAGAAAAAACGAGAACTATCGGTTCGTCAGGACTTACCGTTTTTCGTCGATTTGCTGGCTTTGTCCGTCGAAGCCGGTTTGGATTTCTTCTCGGCGATTCAAAAGATCGTCGACAAAGCGGAAGGCCGTGGTTCAGTCCTGGCTGAAGAGTTCGAGATCGTTTTGAAAGACATCAAGATCGGTTCATCCAAAGCACAGGCTTTGAAAGACCTGGCGTCCCGTTTGGACATGAACGAGATCACGAGTTTCGCGGCGGTCCTGATCGATGCCGAACACACGGGCGCTCCGATTTCGCAGGTTCTGAAGGATCAGTCGACTCAGATGCGACTCGAACGATTCGTTCGGGCCGAGAAGGCTGGAGCCCGAGCCTCGCAAGCGATGTTGATCCCTTTGATGCTGTTTATTGTTCCGGCGGTGTTCATCATGGTCTTTGGGCCGGTGGCGATCTCTTTCATGTATGGAAGCAACTAATGGCCGTTCTGAGAAGTGAAACTAGAAACCAGGTTCTTTTAAGCGATCTCAAGGTCGCTCGCCGCTTTTTCGAGCGTGGCAAAGGCCTGTTGGGTCGCATGACCCTGCCTGCGAACGAAGCTCTTTGGATTCTTCGATGCAACAGCATTCATACCTTTTTTATGATGTTTCCGATCGATTGTGTTTTCGTGAACCGGAATCTTGAAGTGAAAGCCCTTCGTCGGAACGTGGTTCCTTGGAGGATGGTTTTCCCGATCTGGGGAGCAAGCTCCGTGATCGAAATGGCGGCGGGTAGCATCGACCGTCTGGAAATCAAAACAGGGGAGAAACTCCATGTGGGCGCTTAGAATTCTGAGCGGCCCGCAGGCGGGCAGCGTTCATTCCCTCAAGCTCGGCCGAAATTTGATCGGACGGGCCCCTCATTGTGAAATCAAGGTGAACAGCAACGGCGTTTCGAAAGAGCATGCCGAGGTTCATGTCTATAAAGATAAGATTCTGGTGGTGGACCTCCGGTCCAGTAACGGAACCTATCTGAACGGGATCAAGGTGCAAAACGGCATCATCCGTTTGGGCGATAAGATGAGTGTGCATGACGTGATCATGGACATCATCCCCGCTCAAGAAAAAGCATCTGCGAATGCGCCTGTTCCAAGAGCGGCTCCTCCTCCGGGATATGCCTATCCGGTGGCTCCGGGGCAAGGAGGTCATCCTTACCCGATGGCTTATGGCGGTGCTGCTCCGGCTTTCCCTCCAGAAGCGATGGCGGCTGCGGGTGGAATGCCTGCTCCGGCCCCTCAGATGATGGTGAACCAGGGGCCGTTGAAAAATGCCCTGGCCAGTTTCGAAGAGTACATGAACCGAGTGGCTTTGCCGGGCGTCTATAAGCTGGCCGAGATCCTCGAGTTCCGAATGGTTCTAGCCACCTTCATTATTCTTTTCATTTTCGGTGTCACTTTGCTGTCGATGATCCCGATGGTGCAGATCACTCGGACGAGTATCACTCAGGAAAGTATGCGCCGGGCGAGTTCTTTGGCTCGCACTTTGGCGAGAGTGAATCAACAGGCTTTATTGCAAGGGTCTTTCTCGGCTCTGAGCACCCATGACGTCGAGACCGAGGATGGTGTCAAGCGAGCCCTGATCGTTCAGCAGTCGGACGGAGTGATTCTGGCCCCGGCTTCACAGGCGGGAAACAGTCCGGATCTGCCGTTTGTGGTGAGTGCCCGTCGTGAAAGCAAGATGAAGACCGAGCAGATCGATTCCTCCACTATTGGCGCCAGCTTCCCGATCGGGATGTATGATCCGAATACGGGTGAACCGATCGTCAAAGCCCATGCGATCATTCTTTATGATGTTGGCAGTCTTGCTTTCGATGATGGTCGAGCGCTTTCGTTGTTTTTCCAGACCCTGGTGATCGCTGCGATGCTGGGTCTGGCTTTGTTCTATTTTATGTACAAGTTGATCGAGCATCCGATCCTGGCTCTCAACCAGCAGCTCGACAATGCAATGAGGGAAAAGAAAGACAACCTCGAGTTGAAGTTCATGTTCCCAGCCCTGCAGGCCTTGATCGGCAATATGAACAGCTTGCTCACTCGTTATATCAACGGTGATACTGAAGGCGGTGGTTCGGCAGGGACCTTTGGCAACAAGGATTCCGAAGCCGCGAACTTGCTGCATTTAATGGGCTATCCTTCGATTGCCATTCGGTCGGACGCTTCGATCATCGCTTGCAATTCCGGGTTTGAACAGTTGGCGCGGAGTACATCCATGGCCATGCAGAATCAGACCCTGAGTGTGATCCAGGATGCAGCCTTGCAACAGAATATCGATCACTTGATTTCAAGAGCACGAGAAGTCCCGGGCACTCTTCATAACGATCAACTCGAGTTCGGTGGGCATCTGTGCTCGCTGAACTGCCAGGCCTTTTCAACATCGGAAACCGTGGACTATTTCATCGTTTCCGTTTCACCCGTGGATGGAGGCGGCTAGGTTATGAGTGCGGCTCCTTCATTGAATGAACTTCTGAATTTCACGCTGGAGGTCCTGAAGGGTCCTCATGCCGGAGAGAAGTTCGATTTCAGCAAAGGAACGATCACGATCGGTCGGGAAGCCGAAAACGATGTGATCTTGTCCCGCGATCCGCGGGTCAGTCGGCAGCACGTCGAGATCAAGCAGAGCCTGGGTCAGTTCTACATTGTGAATCTGAGCCAGAAGAACTTTGTTCTTTTGAATGGCCAGAATGTGGCTTCGGAAAAGCTCGAAAGCAAAGCCGTTCTCCAGGTGGGAGATTCTGAAATGCGTTTCATCTCACATGGTGGAACGCAGTCGTTGGAGCCTCTGGTGCCTGCGGCCGTTGTGACTCCTGTTCCCAAGCGGAGCGAGATGCCGGTGGCGCCGCCTCGTCCGATGGGGGCACCACCTCCGGCCCCGTTCCAGCGCCCGATGCCTCCGGCCGGGGCTTATCCGCCTCCTCCGCAGGGAATGCCTCGAGGTCCCTATGCCGGACAACCTCCTCCGAGAGCGGCTGGTGGTGGCTCGGATTCTTTGGTTTCCAAACTGACGTCGAATCCGCGATTTGCCTTGTTTGCGGTTCTTGGGTTCATTGCTTTTTCTTTCGTGGTCTCGGGACTTGGGACGAAATCCAAGAAGGTCGAAAATCGGGCTTTCCGAACCGAAGAGGAAATCAATGTCGTTCGCGAAGAAGCCGAGAACGAGATCAAGGCCTTCCAGGAACAAAGAACTCGGATGAACCAGCAGATCTATCAAAAAGCTTACGAAAACTTTTTGAGGGGATATCGTGATTATCGTCAGGGGCAGTTCCTGCGGGCGCGAGAATCCTTTCAGGTGGTCTTGAACCTAGATCCTGACAACGATCTGGCCCGTCGGTATTTGAATCTGGCAAAAATCCGTTTTGACGAGATGGTCAAATTCAATATGCTACAAGGGCGTCGGTATCTCGAAAAACAAAACTACCGAATGTGCAAAGCGAGTTATCAAACCGTCATGACGATGCTGGGGAATGATCCGTCGAATCCGGAATACAAAGAGGCTTTGATCCTTCATCGACAGTGTACGGCCGCCTTAGAAAGTAGGTTTTGATCATGGCGCGATTAAAGATCCGCCTTCGAGGCAAAACCGTTTCTGAAATTCCATTGGCCGAAGACAGGCAGTACACGGCGGGCCGAAAGGATGATAGCGACATTCGTTTGGAGGCGGAAAAGGGAATTTCCCGAGAGCATTTCCGCCTGAGTGCCGGGGGCGGCGCATGGAATCTTGAAGTCCTTTCCAGATTTGGAGAGGTTCAGCTCGGTGGTGAGAAGGTTTCGACCGCGACACTCGAGCATGGGATGGTTTTCGCCGTGCCTCCGTATGAGTTCGAGTTTCTGATGACCACGGCGGATGCGCCGATCGCGGTCACTCCGTCGATCTCCGACGACGGGGAAGGCCCCTCGGAAGACATCGCTCCACCAGATTTTTCGCTTGATGAAGCACCGATCGAAAAGACCGTCGTCGGTGTCGCTCCGAGTGTTCCCTATATTAAAATCATGGACTCTCAGGGCGAACCCAAAGAGCTGATTCGCCTGGATGCTGGTGATTCATGGATCGGAGGGCGAGAGTCCTCATGCCATATTCACATTCGAGATCAAAGAGTCAGTCGCCGTCAGTTTGAAATCCGAAAAGCGGGATCGCAGTACCTGATCCTTGATCTTGGCAGTGTGAACGGGACTCTGTTGAACGGAAACCCCGTATCGGGTACCGATGCTGTTCCACTTAAGAGCGGCGATGCGATCACTGTCCTTGAAAACTATTTGTACTTCGAGCTTCACGATCCAAATTTCAAAAGCCGTTTGGAACTCGTGAACTTGCAGCCGGTTCAAGAGAACTTCAGTCATCCGTTGGTTCCATTGGCCGATCAGCCACCGATGCCCGAACAGGCTTATCCGCCGGTGGTTCAGGGACAGTACCCTCCAGAGGCTTATCCGGGTGGCGCTTATCCTCCGGTCGTCTGGGATGGTCAGTCCTATGTGCCCGTCGCTTACGATCCGCAAACGGGAATGCCGTTGGCACCGATGGCCCCTCAGGCGGCCCCGGCAAAAAAGTTCGACTTCCAAAAGAATCGGATTCGCCTGATTTTAGGGGCGATCATTTTCATTGCTGGTTTGTTCATCATGACCTCCGGAGACAATAACGAGGACGAGCTGCCGGTTCAGGATCTGACGGCGCAAGATCCTCTGTCGAAAATGACTCCAGAGCAGAAAAAGCTCGTTCGCGATACTTTGCAGCTCGCCAACAGCTACTATATGCAGGGGAAATACGAGTTCGCGAAGTCTGAACTGATCAAGATGACCGAAGTCATCCCTGAATATGAGAATAGCCGCGAGTTGATGAAACTCGTTGAAGAGGCGCTGTACGTTCAGCAGCAGCGCCGAAAACAGGAAGAACTCGAAAAGAACCAACGCGAGAACGAAGAAAAAATTCAGCGTAAGGTCGCCGAGTGCCGAAAGCTGATCAATCCAGAGTTGAGCCGTGACCAGATGGAGGGCTGTCTGAGTGAAGTGATGATCTTCAATCCGGCGCATCCTCTTTTCGAAGAGCTTTTTTCGCAGATCGACCGATTGCAGGCAGAAAAAGAGGCCGAACAGGCCCGTCAATCGGCTCATGCCGCCGAGGTTGCAAAACTCAAAGCTGTCTATAGCCAGGCGAAGCGTCTAGATGACTCGGGAAAACCCTTGTCTGCGATCAAAGCTTACGAACGGGTGATCGCTTCGACACTGCCTGATCC
>JAHBUU010000065.1 GCA_019637895.1 Pseudobdellovibrionaceae bacterium
TGACTCATCAGACACTGGCCTGCCATCAGCTCTTTTCGTCCGAGCAGGATTGGCTCGAGGCTCTTCCCGCTTACTTTGACCTTCTGGATTCCGTCCTCGACTGAGGTCGATCTTTTCACGCCCCGTGTTTGCACTTTGCGTCTTTCTCCAGAGACAATAAAGGCGTGAGAACACTCTTCCAAATCACCCTCGTTTGTCTCGCTTTTGCATTGGCCTCCCAAGCTCGGGCCGCCAGTGTCAGCCAAGTCAAAGACCGCAAAGCGCTTTTGGATTTGACGGGACTTCTCGACGTCAAACCCGGCGATCAGCTCTTTGCCGTCGATGGGAATGGAAAAAGAAAAGCTCTTTTGCAGATCCGCCAAGTCAAGGGCAACAAAGCCGTCGCTGAGGTCATCAAAGGCTCAGCCGTTGTCGGACAAGATCTGATGACACGCGGAGGAACGAGCAGCGCTCCCTCGATCTCGAAACCGGTGGTCGAAGACACTCCTCCCTCATCACCACTGTCCGACCGACTCCAACGCACACGCCAGAAAAAAAGCGGCCCCGCCTGGGGACTCCTCGGTCACTACAATCAAACAAATATGGATGTGAGCTTCTTCACCGGGCAAGGCGTTCTTCGCCGCAAAAGCACGTCGCAAATGAAGGGCTCGGCTTTTGGACTTTCTGGATTTTATGATTACCTGTTCACACCACGCTTTCAGATGCGATCCATCGCTGGCCTTGATCAGGTTTCCGCCTCGGGCACCACGGCCCTCCCCGATTGCGACAAAGGCACCACGAGCAACTGTACCTTTGCCGTCACCTATCTGACCCTGGCCGCACAAGCCCGCTTTATCCTGAACGAAGGCAATACCAAATTCTGGCTGGGCGGTGGCGGTGGCTTCCTGCTCGCTATGCAGAAAAGCAGCAACGTTTTGGACACGTCACAGATCTCGACGAATCAGGTGTATTTCTTGTCCGGCGGCGCTGATATCGGGCTTTCCGGCAACAAATTCATTCCCATTTCGCTCGATTACGGAATGTTTCCTTCCTCTGAAACCGTCAAAGCGAATATCATGACGCTGAGGGCGGGTTATGGATGGTTCTTCTGAGTCTTTTCAAGTCATTCTGTGGATGATCCTGGGTCTCACGCTTTTGAGCTCGGAGGCCTTCACTGGCAGCTTCCATCTTTTGTTCTTTGGCCTGGCCGCACTCTTGATGGCGGTTCTCGCCTCTCTGGGAATCACCATCATCCCCTTGCAGCTCGCCATTTTCACAGCTCTCTGCCTGGCCACCGGAGTTCTTGTCCGCGAACGAATGAAGCGCCGCTCATTGGATGAGTTCGCCTTGGGCGAGGACGCCGAGTGGATTGTCGACAGGGATTTTGCTCCTTTCCAAGCACAGGATGTCTCGTACCGAGGAGCTTCGTGGCGAGCCTCCAACGCCTCAGCCACAGAACTCAAAAAAGGCCAAACCGTCCACATTCTCAGAACGGAAGGCACCACTCTGGTCCTTTCTCAACCGGTAGAAACTCCCTCGTCCCGCCTCCTGAATTGACAAAACCCCGCCCCATTCGGCATGGAAAGGCATGGGAAAAACTCAGACCCCAGATCTCATCGCTTTCCTCTCGGCCCGGGCCCTGCGCCGGACCCCCCAGCGTTTGCAGATCCTCGAGGCTCTGAGCCAGGCCGAGACCCCCTTGTCCGCCGAAGAGATCCATTCCCGCCTAAAGGGACTCGCCTGCGATCCGGCCACAGTTTATCGCAATCTGACCCAGCTCACCGAACACCAGCTCCTGGAAAAGACCTTCTTTTCGGATCAGGTGGCCCGCTACCGATTGAAAACCCCTCACTCGAAGCACCATTCCCACCATATCGAATGTCGGGAGTGCCACGAGGTCACAGAGGTCGATCGCTGCCTTCTGGATCAACAACTCAAGGCCCTTGAAAAAATGGGATTCCAAAAGATCTCGCACCGTCTGGAGTTTCAGGCGATTTGCCCCAAGTGCTTGGATTGAATCTGATATCCATTCTCAGAAGTCCTCTCGAAGAAGAAAAGACTTGAGCTTTTCGCTCTCCTATTCTCATATGGTTTTCAATTAGCGAGGAGGAATGATGGGAGACACCCTGAAGAGAAACCAAGAGATCGTCGATTGCCTGAACCAGATCCTGGAGACCGAGTTGGCTGGAGTGGTTCGTTACACCCATTATGCGCTGATGGTTTTCGGTCATAATCGAATCCCCATTTGCTCTTGGCTGCGCAGCCAAGCTCAGGAAAGCCTTGGCCACGCCGACAAAGTCGGAGAACTGATCACCGCTTTCGGAGGCCACCCCTCTTTGAAAATCGGCAAACTCCTCGAGACCGACAAGCACAAGATCAATGACATCCTTCGCGAATCCCTGACTCACGAAGAAGCCTCGGTCGAGCTGTACCGCAAGCTGCTCAAGATCTCGGAAGGGAAATCCGTCCTCTTGGAGGAGTTCGCTCGCGAGATGATCTACGCCGAAGAACTGCATTTGGCCGAAGTGATGAAGATGATCCGCGAACCGGGCTCTTCTCCGGACGAAACAACGACTTTGTCGAAGTAAGTCCCTCCAACGATTCGATTCACGAAAAGGCGGTCCTCGGATCGCCTTTTTTATTTCCGACTTTCATTCATCTGAAGAATATCAAGTTCCCGCTTACGATCTTGTCGCCGTTTTCACGGATTGTTATATGCCTCGAGTTCCCTTTCTTCTTCAAAGGACCTCTCGAATGAAACTCGTTGCTTCGCTTTTGTTTTCCATTTTTGCCGGCTCTGTTGCGTCGGCTCAGACCGCAGCTCCTTGCGCGAACTACGCCAAATACGGCGCTCTTCGCGTGTATCATGCGACGATGGGAACCGTTCAAGGATCCGATGGCGCCCAAGCGGATGCCCGGCACCTGAATTCACACGGCGACGAGCATTCCTATGTCGTCACCATTTCCGATAACAACGAAGACGGCGAAGGCTGGGAGGCCGACTACGGCGTGCGCGTTCGCGGCTTCAATCAACAATGCCAGGTCGTTTTCGTAAAAGAGCTGTCGAAAAGATGATTTTCCCGAAGGGCGGCACCTTGAGGGGGGAGCCGCTCTTCAATTCATGACTCGGCTGACGCCGATGACGCCTTTGATTTTCTGCAATTCCAGAATGGCCTGACTGAGCTGGGTCGCATCCCGAACTCCGATCTCGAACAGACAAACCGCTTTTTTGTCCTTGGTGGTTCGAGCCTGGGCCGATTGGATATTGATCCCCTGACCGGCAAAGGCTTCGGTCATCGCTTTCAGTAACCCCTGAATATCCTGTGACAGAACCTTCAGGCGCACGACCCGCTCTTGACCGTCAGTGGCCTGCTTGACAGTCCATTGCACGTCGACCTTACGGAGCTGATCCAGCTCGAAGGCCCGAGGACAATCCGCCCGGTGAATCATGACCCCACGACCGCGACTGATGAAGCCGACGATGGGGTCTCCTGGAATCGGATGACAGCATTTCGCATAGTGGATCAAAACATCGTCCATGCCGTCCACGGAAACCAAAGAGCGCGAACTCTTTGCTTTTTGTGTGGCCGAACGAACGACCTTTTCCATGAAACTGGGTTTTTCCTCGGCAGGCACGTTCAAGGACGGGAGCAGCTTTTCGACCACGGTTCGCGCTTCCAGCTTGCCGTAACCAACTTTGATGAACAGATCTTCGGCGCTGTGCACGCCGTTGTCCTTGAGGAAGCCGTCAAAGACTTCGCCCTTCATGTGCTTGACGGCGGCGGCCCCGAATTTACGGAACTCTTTTTCCACCAAATCTTTCCCAAGCAGAAGCGAACGACGACGCTGCTCTTCGGCCACGAACTGACGGATCTTGGATTTGGCCTTGTTGGTGACGACAAATTTCAGCCAATCCTTCGAGGGATTTTGCGTCTTGGCGGTGACGATCTCGATCGTGTCACCGTTTTGAAGTTGGTACTTCAAAGGAACCATTTTCCCATTCACCCGAGCGCCAACGCAGGTATTCCCCAACTGAGTGTGAACCGCATAGGCAAAATCCACCGGAGTCGCGCCGTCCGGAAACTCCTTCACGTCCCCGTTTGGCGTGAAGACGTAAATCTCGGAATCGATGAATTCGTTTTTGACGGTCTCAAGGAACTCGCCCGGGCTGTGCACCTGCTGATGCCACTGCATGAGTTCGCGCAACCAATGAGCCTGCTGAGTCGAGTCTTCGGTGATTTTATTTCCGCGCTCTTTGTACCGCCAGTGAGCTGCGATCCCCTTTTCGGCGATCTCGTGCATCTCGCGGGTCCGGATCTGGATCTCGGCGCGTTCGCCGTCAGGCCCCATCACCGTCGTGTGCAAGGACTGATAGTTGTTCGCCTTCGGCATGGCGATGAAATCTTTGAAGCGCCCAGGAACCGGCTTATAAAGCGAGTGAATGTCCCCCAGAACGGCATAGCAGTCCGAGACGGAATCGACCACGACACGGAAAGCGAGAATGTCAAAAACCTGCTCGTAATCGATATTCCGCGAAGTCATTTTTTTATAGATCGACCACAAGTGCTTGGCCCGTCCGTAAACTTCGCAACGAATGCCGCTTTTTTCCGTCACTTCCTGAATCATTCGTCGGACGGTTTCGATATAGCGATTTCGTTCGGCCTCGGTTTTTTTCACCTTCTGAACGAGTTCGTAATACTGATCCGGACGATAGTAACGGAAACAAAGATCCTCTAACTCGATTTTGACCTGGTTAATCCCGATCCGGCCCGCCAAGGGCGCATAGATCTCGAGGGTTTCCTGCGCGATCCTCGCCTGTTTTTCATAGGGCATGAACCCCAACGTCCGCATGTTGTGCAGACGATCCGCCAGCTTCACCAGAACGACGCGAACGTCTTTCCCCATGGCGACGATCATCTTGCGGATGTTTTCGCCCTGCTTGTCCAAGGCGTTCTTGAATTTCATCTGGTTGATCTTGGTGACCCCATCGACCAAGGCGGCAATGGTTTCACCGAACTCGCGACGAACATCTTCGATCGTCACCGGCGTGTCCTCGACGGTGTCATGCATGATCGCCGTCGCGATGGTGTCCAAATCCATCCGCAAATCCGCCAAGATTCCCGCGACACTCAGAGGGTGACTGATGTAGGGCTCACCACTTCGGCGGAATTGTCCTTCGTGCGCTTTTTCGGAAAAGGAATAGGCCTTACGAATGACCGTCAGATCGGCCTGCGGATAATAGGCCGCGATCCTTTCGCAGAGATCGTCCACTGTTTTCAGAGGTTTTGAGCCACCGGACTCGTCCGGTGCCATCATGTCGGCCATATACAATCTTCGTCCGGACTCGCATTTCTGGCAAGGGGGAGCAAAGAAGGGTCGAGGAACGAATCGCCCTGAAACGCAAAAAGGGCCGAATGGCCCTTTTTGAATTCCCGCGTTTTCGGAAAGACCTTATTTGTTCAGGTCTTTTTCGATGTCGCTGATCGCGGTCACAGTGTCCATGTGATCTTCGTAACCGACGTTGCCCGCAGCCACTTCACGAAGGGAGGTCACAACAAGCTTGTTACTACGAGCCGCAACAGTGCCTTCAGCACCTTTCATGAGTTGCTTGACCCTTTTCGAGACCATGAGAACCAAGGCAAAACGATTTGGTACTTTCTCAAGGCAATCTTCGACGGTCACTCGGGCCATGGATCCTCCGTATTTACTTGGACAAGGACGCGTAAGTTAGCGTGATCGCAGCCATTCTTCAACGACTTTCTTGAACTCCGCAAAGGAAGTCTCAAAAACGTCGTTCACGATCTGCACATCGAACTTGGAGGCATGCTGAATCTCGAGTTCGGCGTTCTTCATGCGCACCTCGAGATCCTTGGGAGCCTTGTTGTCCCTCTTGGCGATCCTACGACGCAGCTCGTCGATTGAGGGCGGCAGAATGAAGACGGTTTTGGCGTCTGGAAACTTTTCACGAAAGGTGGCCGCGCCCTGGATATCGATGTCCATGATCACGCATTTCCCGTCGGCCCAGGCCGCCCGCAGCTGATCCCAGGGAGTGCCATAAAGGTTGGTGTGAACCTTGGCCCACTCGACGAAAAACCCTTCTTGGATTTTCCGTTCAAATTCGTCTTTGGAAACAAAGTGGTAGGGGTGCCCCGCACTCTCGCCCGCCCGCATTTCCCGAGTCGTGTAGGTGATCACATCAACAAGGCGGCTTTCTTCGAGGCAGATTCGATCCACGAAGCTCGATTTTCCCGCCCCGCTCGGAGCGACGACAATGATCATGCGCGTGCTCATTCGACGTTCTGCACTTGTTCGCGCAGCCTCTCGATCAGGGTTTTCGCTTCGACCACAGAGTGAGTGATTTTAGCGACCTGGGATTTCGAACCGATGGTGTTCACTTCCCTGAGCAGCTCCTGGGTGTAGAAGTCCAGCTTTTTGCCCTCGGGATCCGGCACCTGCAACATCTGTCGGTAGTTCTTGGTGTGCTCGGCTAGGCGTTGCAGCTCTTCGTTGATGTCAGCCTTGTCCAGCTGAAGGACGATCTCTTGCAGAACGCGCTGAGGATCCATTTCGCCGCCGTTTTTCATTCGGCTCGCAAGACGGGTTTCAAAGCGCTCTTGCAACTGGGCGTTCGCCTCTTCGCGAAGACCCATGATTTCAGTGATGCGTTTTTCCAGGGACGCGAGCAACTTTCCAAGATCGTTTTTCAGGGCTTTGCCCTCGCGCATGCGTTCTTTCACGCAGGCCTCGACCGCTCCTTTGAAGGTTTTCAGGAGCAGGGTTTTTTCTTTGGGATCGGGCTCTTGGGTTTCTTCGATCTTGATGATCTCGGGCAAGCGAGCAATCACTTCCAGGTGGAGGTCACTCGGAAGTTTCAGATCCCGGCCCAACGACCGATAGGCGTCCACATACTGACGAGCGAGGTCCTTGTTGACTGCCAGCTTGTTTTTTTTCTGGGTCCGCACGCGACGGTTGATGAAAACATCCACCGTTCCACGTTTGATTTTTTCGGTCAGGATTTTCCGCAGATCGCTTTCAAAGGGCATGAATTCGCGAGGCAGATGGAATCTCGGCTCTAGAAAACGACCGTTCACGGTCCGCAGACTCACCTCGATAGTGACATCCGCCGTCTGCGCCCGATCTGTTCCAAAACCCGTCATACTTTTCATGATGAGCCCAGTCTGCCGTCCCCTCGCAAAAAGCGCAAGGTGCGGTCTCGAAACTGGGGAAATGACGAGTCGCCTTGAAAGACTTCGATCTCGGGGTCCCGCTTGAACCAGGTCTCCTGCCGCTTTGCCAGTTGCCCGGTCCGTAAGCAGATTTCGTCCAACAGCCATTCCTGACTGCGATTTTCAAGTAGGGCTATGACCCCTTCCTTGTAGCCGACACTGGCCAGAGGCGCCCAGTTGGCGAGCCCTCGTTCGAGCAAGCCTCGAATTTCCGCAAGCAAGCCCTGCTCGAGCATCCCGGTCACGCGGCGGCGAATGCGCTCGCGCAGCTCGGTCCGGTCACGACCAACCCGCGTCTTGAGTAAAGAATAAGGAAAAGGCTCGGGTGCAAAGCTTTTCCGATGCTCACTGGGCAGGATCCCCGCTCGGCACAGCTCCAAGGCCCTCGAGATGCGATAGGAGTCCCCCAGAGCCAAACGTTGCGCTGTCTCGGGGTCATGCTGGTTCAGCTCTTGCCAGAGGGCTTCGCTCCCCCGCTCTTCGAGATCCGCTCGCACGCGTTCGGAAATCTCAGTATCGACGGCCGGGGTTTCAAACATGCCTTTTTCGATGGCTTGAA
Organism: Pseudobdellovibrionaceae bacterium; assembly: GCA_019637895.1. Taxonomy (GTDB): domain Bacteria; phylum Bdellovibrionota; class Bdellovibrionia; order Bdellovibrionales; family Bdellovibrionaceae; genus JAHBUV01. Next base: position 7,765 of record JAHBUU010000065.1, read on the forward strand.
AATAAAAACCCGTTCCACCGACAACCAGAACTTTTGAGGCCGGAGGAAGCCCCGCCATCAGTTCAAAAAAATCACGACGATAATCGCCCGCCGTCATTTCCTGCGGAGGCTCCACATAGGCGTAAAGACGATGTTCCGCTCGTGCGAAATCCGCTTCGGAAGGAAGGCCCGAGCCGATTTTGACGTCTTTGTACAACTGAATGCTGTCGCAGTTGACAATGAGAGCACCACATTCTTCGGCCACACGAAGTGCCCACTCGGATTTGCCAGTGGCCGTCGCCCCTGTGACAAAGACGACCCGATGGGAGGAGTCCGTCACGGGATCCTGCCGAATTCTTTTTCCAAACGAGTGAAGGAAATCTCGACTGAAACTGGGCGGCCGTGCGGACAGAAACTGGACAGAGGAAACTCGTCCATTTCTTTCAGGAGGTTTTTCATTTCAGCCAGCGACAAGGCCTGTCCCGCCCGAATGACCGAGTGGCAGGCCATGGTGGCGCAAAGATCGCCGACCGCTTTTTCAAACGAAAAACTTCCGCCTCGATCCAAAACCTCTTCCGCCGTTTTTTCCAGTGCGGCTGCATAGACCGCATCTTTCAGCAAGGATGGACCGGCATGAACGCCCACCGTGCCGGGCCCCAATCTTTCGATGCGAACGCCCAGCTTTGCCAGATCCTCGGACAAAGTCAGCAAGGCCTCGACCCGGTCCGGAGCCAGATCGATCGCCAGAGGAAACAGGAATTCTTGAACATCGATTCGTCCGCCCTGCCAGGCTCGCATCAATCGCTCGAAAGCAACTCGCTCATGAGCGGCATGCTGATCGACAAGCACGAGGCCTTTGTGATTCTGACAAAGGATGTAAGTCAGATCCGCCTGCCCCAGAACTTCCAAAGACGACCAAACTCCGGGGGTGACGGCCGCCTCTTCGGGTGGAATCTCGGCCCGAGGAACAAACGAAGGCTCACGGGTTTCCTTCAAAGGTGCAAAGTTCGGCACGGCCCGAGTCGCTGCGGATTCTCGCAGAACGGTCATTGTTTGATCTTTGAACGAACCAAAATTGAAATCTTTTGATCGGGACGAACGTGTCTCCCAAACTCCCCCCTCGAACTTAAGGTTCTCGGGCTCCGCAGCAGGAGCAACAGAGGCGTCCGATGTCGAAGTCGCAGTCACTGCAGAGACACCGACCGGCTGAGGACGCCAAGGGGCTTTCTCAAGGGTGTCGCGAATGCTTGCTTGGGTCGCCCGAAATGCCAGCGAAGGGTCACGGAATTTAACCTGGGATTTCGTCGGATGAATGTTGACGTCGATATCGGCCGGATCTGTCTCGAGCCAAATCGAAGCGATGGGATACTCGCCGTGCATCAGCAGGTGCCGGTAGGCTTCGATCACCGCCGCCTGCATGCTGCGATCCTGGACCCAGCGATTCTGCGCGAACAGCCAAATCTGGCGAGAGGTCTTCGAGATATCAGACGGAGACGCAAAAACGGCCCGAGCCTTGACGTTCTCGCGCTGGGCTTCGCCTTCGAAAAGCTGTTCGACCCCGAGCACAGCCTGAGCCCGCTCTTTCGGACCGACGGCGCGAGGATAGAAAGCCCACAACTTGCCATTTTCATGAATCCGAAACTCCACGTCGGGCCTGGACAGGGCCAAGGCTTTCAGAGTGGTGCGGATCTGACCGTTTTCACCCGCTTCGGTTTTCAGGAACTTGAGACGTGCGGGGACGTTGCCAAAAAGATCTTCAACAAGAACCGTTGTTCCTGGCGCACCACCGACAGGTTCGACTTTCGATTTTTTGCCGAACTCGGAAATCAAACGATGGGCCGACTCGGTTCCTGCCTGGCGAGAGGTCAAGGTCAAACGGCTGACCGCCGACAAGCTCGCAAGAGCTTCGCCACGAAAACCGAAACTCGACAACCGCCACAGGTCATCGGTTTCACGGATTTTACTGGTGGCGAATCGTTCAAGCGCCAAAGGCAGCTCGGTCGGAGACATGCCCTTGCCATCATCGGTGATTTTGACTTTTCGTCCGCCGTCCCAGAATTCGATTTGCAGGGTTTTCGCCCCGGCATCCAAACTGTTTTCAACGAGTTCTTTGACTAAGTGAGCAGGGCGTTCAACCACCTCACCGGCGGCGATTTGATCGATGACCTCGGGCGGAAGCAGCTGAATGACGTCCATCCATCGGATGTCTTAAAATTCCTTCTGGAAGGCAAGCCCGAAACTCATGTACTGCTGAGTTTCCCAATAATAACGGCCCTCTAAGCGCGCCGCGTAGGAGCCGAAGCTCATGACGGCGCCCAGATTGAAGACGGCACCCACCGTCATATCGTCCAAGGCATAAGAACGCTTGCCGCCCGGACCGGGATCGTTATTCAGACTCACCTCGAAATGGGACAAACGAAAGCTTGGGCCGAAACCGTAAAAAGCCATTAGATTTTCACTGCGTGGAATCGTCGTTTGAAAAAGGAAATTCCCCATGAGCATGAAACCGCCCGCGGCATTTCCCGTCGCATCTTTGTAATAGCCGGGAGCACCCGAATGGAACAAAATTTCGGTGTCCGTTTCGATATCGCCCTCGAAAAGAGTATTCGGTCCCGACACCTTGAGTCCGTACAAAAGCACATTGCTTCGACGTGTTTTCCCCATGGTTTTTTCCGTGAAGTTCATCGACTCCAAAGCCAATCCTCGGAAACGCCGCTGATCCATGGGTTTTGCTTTCGGACGTTTTTCCGCCGCCTTTTTAGCCTGCGCCTGGACGGTTTTTTTGCGTTGGGTTTCGATTTTTTGCGCTTGTCCTGAATTGATTGGACGAATCTCGGCTTCGGAAATCCAACCCGTGAAACCGGGACGAAGGCGAATCTTGTAGAAAGAATCCCGGGTTCCGGTGGAAATATCAAAGACCTGCCCTTCACCCGCCATGCCGATCACCTGACCGTCAAAATTCGGCTGATTGAAGATCGAAGCTTCAGCGACCGTGATGATTCCTTTTTGAGAACCTGCCGCCGCCTTGGCGGGAGCGGGAGCCGCGGCTGCCGGTGACGCCTGAGCCGGAGCTCGGCGAGTCGCTTTCTTCTGCTGGGCCTCGGCGGCAGTGAGTCCGCACAAAGTCGCCAACAGCAAAAGAGTGCCGAAGCGTCGGCTAGCGAAGGAGCCAAACACGATAGAACGCCTCGATGACGATTTTGAAGGACATCTTGCTTTGGCCGACGCGACGATCTTCGAAAAGAATGGGCACTTCGACGCCACGGAATTTTTTCTTGAGAGCTTTGTATTTCAACTCGATCTGGAAGCTATAGCCATTGGACATCACTGTGTCGAGACCGATGCCTTCGAGCACCTGACGTTTCCAAGCGTTGAATCCTCCGGTCCAATCATTCAGCGGATAACCCAGAATCAACCGCGAGTAGATTCCACCACCTCGGGAGATGATCTTGCGGAGCAGACCCCAGTTCACAGTCCCGCCGCCTTCGACATATCTCGAGCCAACAGCGAAATCAGCGCCATTCAATCCATCGATCAAAGCGGGAAGGTCCTGAGGCCGGTGCGAAAAATCCGCATCCATTTCAATCAAGGCTTCATAGCCTCGCGCCAATCCCCAGTCGAAACCTGCCAAATAAGCTTTGCCGAGCCCCTGCTTTCCAGGCCGCGACAAAAGATGAATGCGCGGGTCCTTGTTCATCATTTCGATCACGACAGCGGCGGTTCCATCGGGGGAATTGTCGTCGACGACGAGAATCTCGATGGGACGGCCACAGGCCAATGCCGCAGGCACAATCGCCGAGATGTTTTCTCTTTCGTTATAGGTCGGAATGATCACCAGGGTCTTCATCGGCCCAGAGTAGACGCAGGTCCGCTCAATGGCAAAAGAAACCAGCCAGAAAGGGCTTTATTCCTCGTTGAAAAAGTAATCAGAAGGAGGCGGAGCATTGCGAAGCAATTCAAAACGCTCTTTCATCTTGGACCAAATATTCATCGTCGGTCCATGAGGAACCGCACATTCTTTCGGCTTTGCGGGATCGGGAATACGACAACCACTCAAACCCGCCGCCACAAAACCAGAAGGTCCCCGAGCACCCGGCAAGAATGCATTCAAGTCAGGTGTCTCTTCACCTGCTTTTTCTGAGGCTTTCATCGGTCCATCCGTCATGGAGGCCGCCTCACCAACCCGACGAGGGAGAAACATTCGCGCCCCCCCACGACCACCACCTGCCAGTCCCGCTGTGACAGTGGCGGCATCGGCCGCGGCTCCGCTCGCTGGCTGAGTCTCTTCAGTGTTTTCAACGTGAATCGGAGTGCCAGGCAACGCCAGCAATGGATTTCCACCGGCCCCGGCAGAGGATCCATTGTATTCGGTGGTGGGAAGGGCCCCAGACACATTGTACTCTTCGTCGACACTGGCGCCGCCAGACGTGTCCGCTCGCCCCTTGAGTGAACTCGGTGTTGGGTTCGTGCCCAGTTGATGATCGAATCGTCCACTCACATCGCCACCCGAACCGGGAGAAGCTCCTGCCGCCAACTGAGTCGTGCCCTTCGGCTGCTCACCGCCACCACTCGCCGCGTTCGCGCCTCCGGTTGGCTGACTTGAAGCCGAGGTTTGCTGATTGCACTGGCTGGCTTCTCCGGCTCCGGTCTGAGCCAATGATCTGGAGGTCGTTCCAATTTCACCGGGCCGACGCGCCAACTCGCCACCGCTGCAACTTTGATGAGCGCTCGCCAAAGACTGCGCCCGTCGTTGCGCTGTCGGATCCGGACATCGCTGAGCCACATTCATCATTTGCTGACAAGCACTTGCACACTGTTGAACGGCGCTTTGGCAAGACCCCTGAATGGACGTCAGCTGATTCGACGCTTGAGTATAACCATTGGCAATTCGACTGCAGTTATCCGCGTAGTTTTGCGTTCCCTGATTCATCCTCTGGATACTGTCCGATTGCGCACCACTCACCGCCCCGTCCACCCGATTTTGCGAGCACGAGGAACTCGCACTCGAATGTCCAGCTGAGCATTGCGAGGCATAGGCCAATGTTTCCTGTCGGCAAGCCGCATAGGGATCTTGCTGTTCGCCCTCGGCCGCCGTGCAATTCGGTGGAGTTCCACCATGCTTACAGACACAAAGGAACGAGGTGCTTCCCGCTCCACCTCTCAAATAAGCATTTGGGCCACAACTCGGCCGCGCCGTCTCGTCTGGTTTGGGTGTCTGACAGGCCGGATCACCGGGACTCTTCAGACAGGGATCATTGTCTCCGCGGTCCTGCTGAGGAGTGGCCGTTACACCGCAGGTCGTGCTTCCATCATTGACCCCACCCGTCGCACAGGCATTTCCATACATACTCTGATCGACAGATTCGTTGCTCGGCTGATTCCCACGAAGATTCACCGACCCCGGGTCGACAGGAATCGTTCCTTTCAATCCACTGTTGTATCCAAAATCTGTGTCCACCGATACGCCGCCACGATCCGCAAAGGCGGAAGAATCCCAAAAAAAAGGCAAGAGCGCCACGAGGCCGAGTGCCGCGAGACGAATAGGAATTCTTTGCGAAGCAAAATGGCGCATTCGAGGACTCCCCTCTGAATTCTCATCGGACAAAAGTCCACAACTCTAGAGAGACTACGCCTGTAAAACAGAAAAAATTGACTCGTTCTGAGACGACAGCGGACACGATCCAGACAATCTCAGGTGGCCAGAGAGTCCGCTCACTCTTCGTTCATGAAAAACTGGGCAGGCCGCATGAAGCGGAGCTCTTCGAAGCGTTCCTTCATTTTCGACCAAATATTCGCGGAAGGCCCATGAGGCACGGCGCACTCATTGGGTTTTTGCGGATTGGGAATTCGACAGCCGCTCAAGCCTGGCAGAATCCCACCAGCCACTCGCCTTTGTCCCCCAGGAAGGAAGGCAGACAAATCGGGATCTTCGACAGCGACTCCCGCCGCCTTCAAGGCTTGGGTTTCTTCGACTCCATTGGCTCCGGCCTTACGGGAAATGGGCATCGACCATCCCCGTCGTCACTGTCGCCGCATTTCGTCCAGACACATCGTAAGTCTCATCGATCCCCGTGCTTCCAGGTCCCGCCTCTGATTCCATCGAGCGGCCTGTTGAGCCAGATGGACCACTCAAGTGTCCTAAGACATCGCCGCCCACACCTGGGCCGGATCTCGCCATCGATTTCTCGGCATCCTGTTTGAGTTTTCCACCAGACGTGTTCGTCGTTCCGTTGCCAAGTCCGCCACTCCCGGAACTTGGGTTCACGGCCGCCGACGTGCCTTGATTGCAATTCGCGGCTTCTCGGGCCCCGACATCTCGCAAAGAGCTCGAGGTCTGCACAATCTGAGGGGACGGCGCGAGAGATCTCCAGACGTGCAACTGGTCTGCGCCGTCGGCACGGACTGCGCACGGGCCCGAACAGCAGAGTGAGGACATTGCTGAACGGCGCTCTGCGCCTGCGCACAATTCGAAGCACATTGACTCACCGAAGACTGACAAGAGGTCTGTACACTTCCCAACTGGTTCGCCGCATTCTGATAGGCCTGAGCCGTGCCGCCACAGGTCTGCGCCGTGTTTTCGGACTGACGAAGTCGTTGTTCATTTTCAGCCTGTGCCTGTTGAACCACCCCGTCCACTCGGGTCGTTGCGCAGGAGCTGCTCGCACTGCTGTAGCTGCCTTCGCAGCTAGAGATCGCTTGCAAAGCCTGAGCTTTGCAAGCCTCGTAACGACTGTCCGGAGACTCCTCGCCATCAGGAGCTTTGCAGTTCGGATAGTTTCCGCCATTGTTACACATACAAGTAAACGTGGAACTGGAGCGACCGCCCTGGAGGCTGGCATATCGAGCACAGGTCGGTGCCGAAACTTCAGATTGTGGTTGGGTCTGTTGCGGGTTCTGACAGGCCGGATCGTGAGGCGTTTTCGCACAGCTAAAATTGTCCCCTTTATCCTCTTGGACCGGGACCCAGGTCCCCTGACCCTGTGTCATCATGTCGCCACCGGAGTCTTGGCTTTCCTGGTAGACGAACGTTTTCCCACTGGGGTCCGTGAACGTATCGCCATTTTTCAGGCACGCCGGATTCTCAGGTGGGCACAGAGACCAGATCGTCAATTTTTATTGATTCATTTTGAGACGCTCAAGCATCCCTGGAAACCAACTCACCCGGCTTGGCCGCAAGTCGCTCTTCAATCTTTGACAGAGCCAGCGCTCGCTCGGGTGTCAACGAAGGCAGATCCAAGGGCCTTGCCAGCGCCAGGCTTGCATCTTCTTTGCGATCATCCAAACGTTGCTTCACCAACTGGGCCGCTCGTTTGGGATCTTTGACATAAAGCACGGGGTCGAAACCACAGGCCCGACAAACCACGGATAAACGCCAACGGATCTGAACGAAGTATTCCGAGATCGCCAAAAAACAAACAAAAATAATGAAGACTCTGGCATCTGCAGCCCCCCACATTAGCCACATCAT
>JAHBUU010000066.1 GCA_019637895.1 Pseudobdellovibrionaceae bacterium
CCGTCGCCATCGCATTGCCGATGAGTGGTCAAAAGAATGCTGTTGGCTTTGCGAATGGCGGCGACAAGTGATTCCAAATGCTCTCCGGTCGTCCCAGGATAGCAGGTCAATCTCCAGGGGGTAGGGAAAGAGGGGAAACCCGACTGAAGACTGGAGGCTCAGGGGGCAAAATCGCCCATAACGCGCCACACAATTAAGCGTTATCACTGAAGAATTTTAACCTGGTGCTTTGAAGGGATTTTGCATTCACGAGCGACAACGCCTATATTGTCTGACTTTGAAGTGAGGGACAGGACATGAACGGCCAAGATAAACTGCCGATGACGGTGCGTGGAAAGACTCTTCTGGATGCGGAGCTAAAAAAGCTCATGAACGAAGAGCGTCCGACCGTCATCAAGGACATCGAAGAGGCGCGCGCACAAGGCGATATCAGCGAGAACGCCGAGTATGAGGCCGCGAAAGAGCGTCAAGGCATGATCGAGGGCCGCATCGCCGAGATCCAAGGCAAACTGGCGTCCGCCGAAGTCATCGATCCCTCTTCGATTCAATCGGATCGCGTGGTCTTTGGCGCGTCCGTCACGATTCTGGATACTGAAAGCGACGAAGAGACGACTTATCAAATCGTCGGCGTCGACGAGGCCGACGTGAAAAAAGGCATGATCTCCGTGCTGTCGCCCTTGGCCCGCGCCCTGATCGGCAAAAAGCAGGGCGAGCAAGTCGTCGTGCAAAGTCCGAAAGGCGACAAAGAGTACGAGGTCGTTTCCTTCGAGTACAAATGACACTCGACAGACGCCCTCCGCGCATTGCTGATGACCGTCCTAGTGTGGCGGATCAGCCCTTCGGGATGATCTTTTGGACGGGCGTGGTTGTTTCTGTCGTTCTTGGACTTCTCTTGAGGGGGATTCTCAACCCTCAGGCACTTCATCAAAAATTGGAATCGGCGGCGTCTCAGATTCATCCCACCGTGCGTGTTGATTTCGAGCACGCCCATGTTTCGCTGGCCGACGGTTGGATTCCCCGTTTTGCGGTCGTCATTCAACGCGTCCGCATGATTTCCACGAACACTTGTTGGATGGCACCTCGGCTGATCGCCGACGAGATCCGCTTGCCGATTTCCTGGCAGGCTCTGCTTTCGGGGCAACCGCCTTTCCGCCGCGTCGAAGCGGGAGATGTTGAGATTCGGCTCACGGCTTTGAGGCCTTTGGCCTGTGATGAAGGCGTAGCGATGGTCATGGGGCCGCAGGCAAAGCCTGCAAAAAAAATGGCGATTCGAATCGTTCGTGACGAAGGAGGAAAGACCACGGCCTCTCCTCAAGGATCCGGAGAGATCGACTCGCTTCGGATTCGACGATTGGTTTTGGTCTCTGAGGTCTATCCTCAGGGAGCCGTGGACCTCAGCGATTTTAATTTTCAGGTTCGCTCCACTCAGCCTGCTTTCTATCAAATGAAATCGCAGATCACGATCGCACGAGGCGGCGGTGTCGGCGGAGCCGCCGAGCAAGCCCTCAAGGCGTCTTTGGATGCGGACTACAAAGAGTTTCCGGAAAAAATCGTCGATCTCAGAATCAACGGACGCTTGCGCGAAGGAACCTACAGTCTGACGGGTTCTTATCAGCCTGATCGGGATGATTTGAAGTTGTCGGCGGATCTGCGCCACGTTCCCTTGGTCGAACTGTTCGATTTGATCAAAGGACGAGACGCTCGGATGCAGGATTTCCGGCCCCGTTTGTCCTGGCTGTCGTTGCGGGCGGAAACCTCGGGCGAAGCCAAACGGCTGGCGCAATTGCCGATCGATCTCACGCAATTGAGGTTGGAAGGCGATCTCGGAGAAATCGTGTCCGATCGCATGCGCCTTGAGAGCTTGAGTCCTTTGAAATTGGCACCGGCGATCTTGCAAGTCGAGATGCTGGATTGGGATCGATTCTTCCAATACCTGGGCAAATCCCATCCGACTCCGATTCTGAACAAGATCGGTCGTTTCAAGGGCGTGATCGAGCTCGCGGATGAAATGAATTTCCAGATGCGCGGCGAACATTCGGGGCTCGAATTCATCTTTTCGAACCAAAGCCGTCGTGAAATCCAAAGCGTGAACGGAATCCAGGGCCAGGTTCTGCGAACCAAAGGGCGATGGAGTGCTGTCGTCTCGCAGGCCTCCGTGGAACAAGGGACATTCCTGGGGCAGGTGAGTTTGCGTGCGGACTCTGACTTTCAATCCTTGGATGTGGATCTGACGACAAAAGAGTTTTCCCTGTCTCCGCGTGTCCAATCATTGATGACGGCGGGAGGACAGATTTCCTCTTTGCAATCCCAGCTCAAGGTTCATTTCCGTTCGGGCGAGCTTGAGACCTTGAGAGGGCAGGCGAAAGCCGAAGGCGTTTCGATCGCCGGAGCGCGGGCTGAAAAAGTGTCCTTCAACTTTGCAGGCCAGTCGGGACTGACCGAGATCACTCCTCGTATCGAAAAGCTGTCGTTGCCGGTGTCTCTCTTGCAGAACGTCGGCCTGCAGTCCTTGTTTCCGTCGACATGGATTCGTGAGAACACCTTGGACCTGTCCTCGGTGGGTGGTCGCTTTCAGTTGAGGCGTTTGAATGATGTGAAGTGGACGGGTGTGGTCGGAAAGGCCACGACGGCTTCGGGCTCATTGAGCACTTATGGAAGTTGGGATCCTCAGGGAACGCTTTCTGGAAAAGTGTCCGTTCGCAATGGGACGGCTTCGCAGAATTTCGTTATCGAAGGCACGCGGGATCTGCCTCGACTTCGTGGAGAAACGAAATGAATCCGGCGCTGCTGAAATGGATTCATCCCGAGCCTTGGCCGAGCCATTCGTTTGAGATGCCACCTCTTCAGGCTCATCGCGGATATTGGACCGGAGGGTTTCAGGAAAACACGTTGGCGGCGTTCCGAGCGGCGAAAGTCGCGGGCTTTCGAATGTGCGAATTGGACGTTCGTTTGTCGAAGGATGGAATTCCCGTCGTCTTTCATGATGCCACCTTGTCCCGTTTCGTCGGCGATGATCGCAAGGTCGACGAGTTCACAGCGGAAGAATTGCGCGCCAAAACCCAGGCACCAAGTCTGAAAGAGGTTTTGACCGACGCGGCCGTCCCCGAGTTTTTCAATCTCGAACTCAAAACCAAGTTGGGAGAGGTCGGTCGCCTCGAGCCCGCCGTCGCCAAAGTCGTGCGCGAACTGCGAGCAGAAAGCCGGGTGATGTTTTCGTCGTTCAACCCCTTGTCGTTGGGGGCCCTCGCGCAAACCCTGCCGGATATTCCGCGGGCTTTGCTCGTGACGAAAGAAAAGGCCGAGGGGAATAATTTTCTGCTCCGGCATCTGCTGCTGGCACCGTTTCTGCGGATTCATCTTTTGCATCTGGACCGGGCGATGTTGAATCGTAAACTATGCGGCGAGCTTCGTCGCAAAGGCATTCCTTTTGCCGTCTGGACGGTGAACGAAAAGCCAGAGGCTCGGTTTTTTATCGAATGTGGCGCCAAGAGCATCATCACGGATCGTGTGACCAACCTGACTTAAGGAGGATTCATGAGTCGGAACGGAATCTCAAAGCAGGCAATGTGGACCGGCCGGATTTTGAGTGGGTTGGCGGTGCTGTTTCTTCTTTTTGATGGAGTGATGAAGTTCTTCATGGACAAGCTGCCACCCGAAGCCTTGGAGGCCGGTGCGGCCTTGCAATGGCCAATCGAGCTGATGCCGACAGTGGGTGCGATTTTGTTGATCTGTTTGGCGGTTTATCTGGTTCCGCGAACGTCCATCCTGGGTGCGGTTCTTTTGACGGGGTATCTGGGCGGGGCTGTGGCCAGTCATATCCGGGTTGGCAATCCGCTCTGGAGCCACACCTTGTTTCCCATCTATATCGCGATCCTGATCTGGCTGGGACTTTACCTGCGGGATGCCCGGCTCAGAAATGCGCTTTGAAACCCCGCCGTTCTGAAGAGCGGGGTTTCGCGATCTTTATCGGCGACAGTTCAACAGCAGAGTCTCGTTGGATCCTTGAGTGCGAACCTGCGTGCGGCCTCGAGGATCGACCAGCATCGAAAAGGCATCGGCCTGTGTGGTCGGTGAATAAGGAGCATAAGAGATCGACAGATAGTCACCCGAGCGGAGCACCTGAACCCGGTTCAGGGTTTTGACGTTGGTCACGTTGTTTCCGGTCGAGATGCCGTAAATTTTGATTTGGCCCACGGTCTCATTGGAAGCACCGGCGGGGACAAAAACCTGCAAACGAATCAGTTTCAGCGCGACTTGTCCGTACCAGTTTCCGTGGATGGTGTGAAAGCTGGTGGCTTGATGGGGATAGACGCAGTCCAAGATTTGGATCGGAGCGCTCTGAGCGTTGGCGAAAACACCGGCTAGGACGAACGCAAGAATCAACATCAAACGAGACATAAAAGCTCCTCTTCAGAATTTGAAAGAAGAGCTATCACGGGTTCAGGATCTGCTGAAATGCCATGATCGAAAGTCATTATGCATTTCGCGAAGAGTCCTGACGAAAGCGGGTCTGAGGGCCAATCAGGCGTTTTGAGTCGACTCTTTTTCGGCCTGTGGAGCCTGTTGTTGCTGAGTCGCTGTGGAATTCTCGGGGCGGCTCTGAGGCTTTTCAAGACGCTGATGAGTGATGTCTTTCGAGTCGATTTCGATCTCGTTCAGGCCTTCTTTGAAGCCGCGAATGGCTTTTCCAAGAGACTGACCCAGAGACGGCAATTTGCTGGGACCGAAAAAGATCAAAAAGATCACGGCGACCAAAAGGATGTGGGTAAGACTAAATTCTCCCATGGGGACCTCCGAATGGGGGGACTGTAGTCCCGCTCTTGTCCAGAAGCAAGAAGGGCCCAGAGGGCCCTTCAAAAACAAGCTCATCTTGTGGGGACAGGGCTTAGAAGCCGGACTCGTCACCGACTTCTTTGAGGTCAGGGCTGTTGACGCCTGCCATTTCGACCTCAGGAGTGGGGACGACCGTGAGATCCGCCGTGTTGTTTTGCACGGGCAGAGCCGGGCCATTATCAAACTGTTTGGCCGGGAGGGTCTTTGCGATGCCAGCCACTGGCTGTTCCGCACGGCCTGCACGAGTGGCAACCACGGGGGCCGCCGAGGTTGTCTTCGTGACAGTGGAAGGCTTGGTTGCCGTGGCCGGAGCGGCTTTGACGGCCGTTTCAGCACCCTTCATGTCCTTGAGCATCCCTTCGTATTTAGCTTTGACGGTCGCCATTTCCGAACGATAGCCGTCTCGGATGGCCTTGATCTGCAAAGCGCGGGATTCGGTCATACAGCCTTGATAAACCTCAAGCGCCGTTTCTTTGGCTTTTGAGCGGCAACTGAGCTCCATTTCGTTCTGGGCACGGGCGGCCATCGAGGCCAACATCACCGACAGAACCATCATAATGAACGCAAAATACTTCTGATGAGCTTTCATTTTTCACCTCAACGGCAATCTGTCTTCCAAGGATTGTGCCGTGAAAGGCGGCCTTTCTAGGCGGGACAGAGAGCAGTCGCCGGGAAAAAAAGACAGGCCTGGAGCGCGGATTGTCAGCCTGTCAGGAAAAGTGACAGTGCAACGTGACGGAGGCTCACAAGGCGGCCTAGGTTTCAGGGCGGGGAAACGAGGGGCTCATGGCGATGTTCAGACTCATTTTACTGGCGACGATGATGGGCGGATCGGCTTGGGGAGCTTCGGGCCACGAGGCCCTTCGAATTCTGAGTTTTGATCAGCATCTGCCGGTGGTGAATTGTCTGTCTTCGACGGTGGGCCTGAGTTGCCCGGTCACGATGGAGGGTGCGGGTGATTTTCAAACGGATCCGCCTCGGCGATTTTTCACCACGGGAACGGGGGACTTTGTTTTCCTGTGCCTTGAACGAAAGATGGAATTTCAGTGTTTCCGTTTCAAGATGACCTTTTGCGATCACACTTTGCGTTCGGCTTGTCCGGTCGGGGGTCATGCTCAACTTGATGAAGCCAGTTTGCCGGCCCGTCGGGTGGCTCTTCACCCGAGGATGAAAAGCCTCGATTTCCGTCCGACAGCGGAACCGGGTGAGGTGTGTGCTTTGCAAGAAGGTCGAATCGACTGTTTCTTGCCGAACCCCGAAAAAACGGCTTTTCAGCCGTCTCCTAAAAGCGATCGCCTGAAACAAGCTTTCTTGGGGCTTGATGTTTTCTCCTTTGGAAATGCGCGGGGCTTGGACTGTGTTGTGAACTCTGATCGAGAGGTCTGGTGTTCGGTGGACGCGAAAGATCAGCCGATCAAAGCGGCAAAGATCAACATCAAGATGACCGGCCAGCGTCTGTTCATCTCGGGACGAAACTCGCAGATGTGTGGGGCTACGACAGAAGGCATTCGTTGCTGGGAGTGGTTTCCGACAGCAAATGGTTCGAAGATCCATCAGGTGCTGCTACCGAATTCGGAAGGTTTCGATGACGTCGTCTTTGATCATCCCTTGTTCAAGCGGGATGTCTACCGACCAGGGGCCTGCGCCCTCAGTCGGCAGGGACATGTTCGCTGCTGGTCCTTTCAACTGTTTCACCGAGAGGGCGTGGATTTCTATCAAGCGCCGGAGCTGACCGTGCCTTGGTATATTCAAGAGATGAGGGTCACCAACATGGGAGTTCGTGTCTCGTCCTCACCGGATGTCAGTGACTACTGTGTTTCGGGGACGAATCGACAAAAGCCCGAGTCGGCGGACGAGGTGAAGTGTTTCCGACCCCGAGAACCCTGAGGCGGAACTGATCTGGGACTTAAAGTGAAGCGGGCTCTTGCGGAAGTTCTTTCAGGCAGGCTTCCGATTTTTCATTCGGTGTGAATCCGCATTCACCATCGGCCTGCAGCTCGCAAGTCATCATCTGAGCACAGCGATACTCGTCTTTCCACTGACAGGTGGACATCAGTCCCTCTGCTTTTTCCGCAGACAGGCAGAGCTCTTTGCTGCATCCGGCGATGACGCAGGATTTTCCGGTTCCCGCATTTTCCTTTTCCGCGGCTGGTGCGGCCGAGGTTGAATCGGACGGGGATTTTTCAGCGGTGCAGGCGGCCATTGCGAAACAAAGGGCGAAGACAGCGAAGAGTTGTTTCATCGTTTCACTCCGGTCCCGGAAAGAGAAACGGATGTTCCCATGCCGGTCTGATCGTTGATGCGGATCTGGCAAGATTTGTATCCTGGCATGCGAGGGCGGAAACTGACCTGCATCAGGCAGGCTCCTCCGGGAGGAAGGACGGCCCAGCAACTGGTGTTCTGGACGGTGAAATCAAAGCATCCGAAGTTCGTGACGGAAACCGAGGCCGCATCGGGCCCGGCATTTCGCACCATCAGAGTTCGTGAGCTCCCTAGAATCGTCCCGACCTGAACCTGACCGAAATTGATCCAAGACGGCGAGGCCTGCAAAGCGGCACTCGCCGAAACGGCCATCAGGGACAAAGCGGCAAATGAGATGAAAGAACGAAACATGGTGAACCCCTTTCCTAACGGCGGATCGATTTCGGGTCCATGGCGTCTTGCAGCCCATCCCCGAGGAAGTTGAAGCTGACCACCGTCAAAAGAATCATAACGCCCGGAAGAATCGCGAGCCAAATATTATTGTAGATCACTTCTTGCGCGTTATTCAGCATGTTCCCCCAGCTTGGAGTCGGAGGCATGATCCCCAGACCCAAGAAGGACAGGGCGGCTTCGAACAGGATACTCTCGCCGACGCCCAGGGTGATCGAGACCAACATTGGAGCGATCACGTTCGGGAAAAGGTGACGGACGATGATGGTGCGATCGCGAGCGCCCAAGGTTTTCGCGGCCAAGACGAATTCGCGTTCACGCAAGGACAGAATGCTTCCGCGCACCAAGCGAGCCACAGTCATCCACGAGAACAGGCACAAGATGATGACCATCTTGAAGATACTTTCATTCGCGCCGCCGATGAGACCGTAGAGCCACGGAATCTTCTGCAGATCGATCGCCGCAAAGACGATCAGAACCGGAATCAGCGGCAAGGAAATCAAGGCATCCGTCACGCGCATCAGAGCTGTGTCGATCACACCGCCATAGAAGCCTGCCACCGCACCGATCAAAAAGCCGATCAACCCTGAAGCCAAGGCCACCAGAATCCCGACACCCATGGACACGCGGGCGCCGTAAATCAGACGGATGAAAACATCACGACCGATTTCGTCGGTTCCGAACAGGTGGAAAGTGGACCAGGTGTCGAAGACTTTTTTGAGTTCAAAGGCCTCGGGAGTCTGGACGGCGGCCAGAAGTTGTTTCGCTTCTGTCGGATCCAGAGCCGCCAGTTCGTACAAGACGTCTTCTTCGCCACCCTGAACGAGTTCTTTTTCGACGATGGATTTCTGCAGGGCAGAGGCTTGGTCTGGATGCTCGGCGATCCAGTGTTCGATCTCGGTTTCGCGGATATCGGCGGGGGCCATGGCGTTTTCAAACGGCAGCAGATAGCGGGCACTGACATTCTGTCGGTCGGGATCAAGGCCGGTGACGGCGGTGATGACGGGAGCACCGATGGCGGCGGTGAGCAGGAGCAGGATCACGATCGCTCCGACCACGGCCATCTTGTGTTCCAGGAACTGCCTGAACACGATGACCTTCATGCTTTGCGCAGTTTCGGAGCGCTGGATTTCGTTTTGTTTTTTCACTTCGTTCATGGCGCGTCCTTTAAGAGTAGCTGATTCGCGGGTCCGCGAATCCGTACAGGATATCCGCCACGAGGTTCATGATCAGAACCATGCTGATGGAGATGACAAAGGAGACCATCGCGACGTTAAAGTCGTTCGCGATGATCGAATCGAAGACGAGTTTACCGACTCCTTGGTAGGAAAAGACCGTCTCGGTCAAAATCGCCCCGGAAAAAACGCTCGAGATCGACAGAGCGACGACGGTGATCAGCGGAATAAGAGCGTTCCGGAAGGCGTGTTTCCACAAGACAGCCGAACGAGGCAGCCCTTTGGCTTTGGCCGTTCGGATGAAGTCGTTACGAAGAGCTTCCATCATGGCCGATCGGGTGAAGCGCACGAAGCGCCCGATGCCCTGGATCGACAAGGACAGAACGGGGAGAACCAAAAAGTAAGTGCTATCGAAAATGCGGGCCCAGATCGAGGCGCCCTCAAGGCCGATGGTTTGAGTCCCTCCAGCGGGGAACCAGCCAAGTTTCACGGCAAAAATAATGATGAGCATGATCCCCAGCCAAAAAGAAGGGATCGAGATTCCGGCGAAGCTGAAGAAATTTAGAAATGAATCCAGTTTCCCGCCCGGTTTCAGGGCGGACATGATCCCCAGAGGGATCGCGACGACCAAAGAGAAAACCATGGCGGCCATCGACAGAACAAAGGTATTCCACAGACGAGGACCCAAGAGGTCCGTCACCGGCACGCGGTAGGTCCGTGAGTAGCCCAAGTCACCTTGGGCAAGAGTCGAAACCCAGTTTCCATAGCGTTTCCAGGCCGGTTGATCGAGGCCGTAAAATTCACGCAATCGGATCACGTCTTCGGGCGTGATCTTGGGGTTCGAGGAGATCATCAGTTCCACGGGATCACCCGGCATCAAAGCCATGATCGTGAAAATCACATAGGACAAAAGAATGATCACCACGAGGGTCTGAATGATCCTTCGGAGGATGTAAGTCAGCACGGAAGAAAGGTCCTTTCGCAAACGGGGTCCGGCTGTTCACCGAACCCATTTGAAAATCCTCTAAAGACGAAAACTTAGAACGTCCACTTTTCGATTTCGGTCGTTTCGTGGAACTGGTGTCCCGGCATGCGGTAGTTTTTCAACGAAGTCGGAACCACCGAGATGTCAGAGCGATAGTACAATGGGATCACCGGCACTTCTTGAGTGTAGGCTTTCTGCATTTCCCACGCGTAAGCCATGCGTTTTTTCGCATCGAACTCGGTGTCCAAAGCGTCGATGGCCTTGTCCACGCCCGCATTCACCCAGCCTGGGTTGTTCTGACCGGACCAGCCGTTTTTCTCGGAGGGAATGGATTTCGAATGCAGGGTCGAGCGCGGGTTGTTCTCTGGAGAGGACACCCAAGCGTACATGGCCATCGAACCGAATTTGCGTTTGCGAGTGGTTTCGCCAAAGAACACTTTCGCTGGTTCGTTCTTGATCAGGATCTCGACGCCGACCTGTTTCCATTGCTCTTGCAGATAGGTCTGCACGAGTTCACGGGTTTTGTTTCCAGCCGTGGTCATGAAGGTCAGGGACAGCTTCTTGCCGTCTTTGTAGCGGTAGCCATCAGCTCCGACTTTCCAGCCCGCTTCGTCGAAAAGCTTTTGAGCTTCGCGTTTCGAATAGCGGTAGGTGGTCACGAACTTGGGATCCGTGGTGTACCAAGGATCTTTTGGCGAGACGAAATGCTGAGCCGCGGATTGTTTGCCTTCGAAGAGGGCTTTGACCAGGTCTTCGCGGTTGATCGAATGCATGAGGGCCTTACGAACGGTCAGGTCCTTCAGGATCGGATTGTCCAACAGCAAATCGATGTGCTCGTAGGTGATCGACGGGACAAAGTGAGTCACGTAAGGCAGGCCTTCCGATTTCACTTTTTTGTCGAAGGCGAGGGCCTGATCCAGGGCAAAGCCCAGGGTCGAGATCATGTCGATGGTGCCAGAGCGAAGGTTCGCTTCCATGGTACCGGTGTTCGAGATGAGCTTGACGATGATCTTTTGGATCTTTGGTTTTTCGCCGTAGAAGTTCGGGTTCGGTTCAAACGCGACGTGATCGCCCAGGCGTACGCTCGTGACCAAGTAAGGACCGTTATACAGGCCTTTGTTGGTTGGGCTCTTCACGTAGTTCGAGTTCTTCTCGTAACCTTCTTTTTGTTTTCCGTATTTTTCCCAAACAGGTCCTTCGATGTGTTTAGGAAGAGGGAAGAAGTTCGCGAGCTGGTAGAAGTCCCATTTCGGTTTTTCGTAGGTGAAGACGCATTTTTTCGGAGTCTTTTCGTCCCACTCGATTTTTTCGACTTGGGTGAAAGTCTCTTTTTCACCGACGGAAACGTTCGGCGAGGCTGCGACGGTCCGGGTGAAGGCGAAGTCTTCGCAGACGACAGGTTTTCCGTCGCCCCATTTTGCATTCTCGAGGATTTCCCAGTTGGCGATGAGTTTCTTTTTGCCGCCGACTTCGACGATTTTCGCCGTGCCTTTTTCAAGGCTTGGGATTTCTTTCGCCAGGTTTGGAACCCACTTGGCATCCGCGTCCAAGACGACCAGGGTGCGACCCACCATGCGGTACATGTAGGTGGTTGCCGACATGGTCATGATGAGGGGGTTCATGTTTTCGAACTCTTGGGAAATCCCGATTTTGAGTTCTTTGTTGCTTGGGGCGGCTCCAGCGTGGAGGCCAAGTCCCAAAGTCACGAAAAGAGCCAATGCCATGTTTTGCATCCTCATACTCCTTGTTGCAATGAGGGTTGATCGTGAAGCCAGCAAGAAACGGTGTGGGCCGAATTGGAATCCGTTCCGTCGACACCGACGGTTCTTGGGATGTCCCTTCGGCAGATATCCATCGCGAATGCGCAGCGCGGATGGAAGGTGCAGCCCGATGGTGGATTGATCGGGCTGGGAACGTCCCCGGACAGGGAACGTTTCATTTTCTTTTTCCCTTCGCCGACACGGGGGATCGCTTGGATCAGAGCCTGTGTATAGGGGTGTTTCGGGTTGGCGAAGAGTTCGTCTTTCGGCGCAAGTTCCACGATCTTTCCGAGATACATCACGGCGACACGGTCGCAGAAATACTCGATCACCGACAGATCGTGAGAAATGAACAGATAGGTGAGTTTCAGTTTTTCCTGGAGATCTTTGAGCAGATTCAGAATCTGAGCCTGGATCGAAACGTCCAGGGCCGAGACCGGTTCGTCGCACACGATCAGTTCGGGTTCGAGCGCGATCGCGCGGGCGATGCAGATCCGTTGGCGTTGTCCGCCCGAAAACTCGTGCGGATAACGATTCACATGGGAGGCTTTGAGCCCCACCAGCTCCAGCAACTCGCGGGCTTTGGCGATCCGTTCGGCGGGTTTCAGCAATCCGTGGATCTCGAAGGGCTGCATCAGAATTTGTCCGACCGTCATCCGAGGGTCGAGGGCGGCATAGGGATCCTGGAAAATCATCTGGATGTTGCGACGGCTTTTGCGAAGCTCGCCACCGGACAAACGCCGGAAGTCCTTGCCGTTCAGAGCGATTTCGCCGGCCGTCGGTTCATACAGACGAATGAGGGTGCGGCCCAGCGTGGATTTTCCACAGCCGGACTCGCCAACGAGGCCGAGGGTTTCCCCTTTGCGGATTTCCAGCGAAACATCGTCGACGGCTTTCACCTGTCCCACTTCGCGCAAAAGGAGGCCCTTGCGGATCGGGAAATGCTTTTTGATGTGGTGAGCGCTCATCAGAACTTCTTGGCTCATTTTGTCTTCCCTCACAGTGGATTGAAGCAGGCCACATCGTGACCTGGGCCAAAGTTAACGATCGGCGGCCGTTCGTGCTGACATTCCGCCAAAGCACGCGGGCAACGGTTGAAAAACGGGCAGCCTTTCGGCAGTTCATGGGGTGCGGGAACACTGCCTTCGATGGTTTGAAGACGGTGAACCTTCGAGCCGAACTGCGGGCGAGAACTGATGAGGGCAGCCGTGTAAGGGTGGCGAGGATTGTTGAACAGCTCTTGTGTGTCGGCGGTTTCGCACATCTGGCCGCCGTACATCACGAGCACGCGGTCCGAGACTTCCGAGATCACACCCAGATCGTGGGTGATGAACTGGACCGACATGTGGAATTTTTCCTGAAGGTTCTGGATGAGCTCGAGGATCTGGGCCTGGATGGTGACATCCAAGGCCGTGGTCGGTTCATCGGCGATCAGGAAAACGGGATCGCAAGACAGAGCCATCGCGATCATCGCCCGCTGTCTCATCCCTCCGGACAATTGGTGAGGGTAGGCATTGTAGCGATCCGCCGGAGAGGGGATGCCGACCAACGAGAGCATCTCGATGGAGCGGGCTTTCGCCTCTTTTTGCGAGCATTTTTTGTGGCGAAGAACCTGTTCGTCGATTTGTTGCCCGATGGTCAGGACCGGGTTCAGGGCCGTCATGGGTTCCTGAAAGATCATGGCCATTTCGCCGCCGCGGACGGATTCCATCTCTTTTTCCGACAGCTTCAGCAGGTCGCGGTTGCGCAAAAAGACCTGACCTCCGGACACGCGCCCGGGGGATTCGATCAGCTGCATGAGAGAAAAAGAAGTGACGGATTTCCCACAGCCGGATTCGCCAACGATGCCCAGAGTTTCACCACGATAGATGTCGTAGGAGATATTGTTGACCGCACGAAAGGGTCCCAGCTTCGTCGAAAACGTCGTTTCCAAATGACGAACGGATACGATGGGCTCTCGTGTTTGCAGTTCGTCCGACGGATCTGAGTGCGTCTGAGTCACTTCGTTGGGTCCCCCTGTTGTGCCATGGACAAGGCGATTGAGATACCGCACCCCTATGGTGAAAGCAAAATGAAAAGAGGCCTTGAGACCCGTTCTTATTCAGACAATCCAAGCTGTTGATGCGAGAAGTTAAGATTTTTGAGCAGGAATTTTGAGAGCTTTGGGCTCCGATGGCGAAGGTGAGGGCCTTCGCGAGTGAAGCCCTGGGTTCTTAAAACCAGCGGCGACTTTCGAGGCTTTCCAGCGTTTTTTCAAAGGCGCCTTGGGCTGCGCGGCCCATGATGCTGCTGAGTTTTTCACCCATGCCTTGTTTCTTTTGATATTTCATTTGCACCACGGCGCGTGTTTTTGCGGCGTCGCGCAAAACTTCATCGCTGGTGAGAATGTCGTCAATCAGTCCCAGCTCCAGGGCCTGGGTTCCATACCAATGTTCGCCGGTTGCGATTTTGGGGAGATCCAGGCGTGGTCGGTTTTCGATCACGAATTTTTTGAAGAGCAGGTGAGTGTCTTCCAGTTGTTGAAGGAATTTTTCTTCACCCTTTTCAGTGATTTGGCCAAGGATGCTGATGGTTCGCTTGTATTCGCCCGCGGTGTACTCTTTGTAATCCACTTGGTTCTTTTGCAGCAGTCGGTGAAGGTTCGGCACCTGGGCGACGACGCCGATGCTGCCGACGATGGCGAAAGGGGCGGCGACGATTCGATCCGCTGTGCAAGCCATCAAGTAGCCGCCGCTGGCCGCCACTTTATCGACACAAACGGTGAGGCGCAGGTTGGCCTTTTTGATGCGCAAGAGCTGAGAAGCGGCCAGCCCGTAGCTGTGAACCATACCGCCCGGGCTTTCAAGACGGACGATCACATCGTCTTGCGGGGTTGCGACCTCGAGAAGGGCCGAGATCTCTTCGCGGAACGAATCGACCTGCGAGGCCTTCGTGTCACCCTTGAAGTCGAGGACGAAAGTGTGCGATTTTCTTTCTTTTTCCTCGTTGTCTTTTTTCTTTTCTTTCTTGAGTTCCTTCTTGCGGTCCTTCGGAGACATCAAGGACAGGCGAACTTGTCGGGCGCGCTGTTCTTGTTTTCGGTCTAAGCGTTCCAGCTCAAGCTCGGACTTGAGAGCCGAGGAGCGGGCAATGAGGATGGCGATCAGAATGATGATGGCCGCGATCACCGCGAGGATGATGAGGGCCTGACCGAAAAACACCAGAAATCCAAACAAGTATTCCATATCGCTCCTTACAAGCGGCGCTTTGAATCGGCATCATAAGCAGCCTCTCTGTCTTTGGTCGAGGTTCTTTTTTGCCGTTCTGGGCAGAGGCTCTTCCTGATACGATTGGGGGGTGCGTCGTCACTGTCTGCTTTTTCTTTTTGTGCTGCCGTCCTTGGTGTGGGCGGATCCGGTTCCGCCGTCTTGGGACGAGAGCCGCCGCGCCGGTTTCAAAGAGCATCAGGAACAACAGAAAGTTTTCGATCGAGAGCGGGCCAAAGGCGAACGGGCCTTCATCGAAGAGCAAGAAGAGTGGGAGCGTCAACGGCAGGCCACGATCGCGGATTACAAAAAAGAGAGCAAACAGGCCTCACCCGCCGAAAACGGTCCTGAGCACCGGGACTATCTGAAGCAAGTCGAAGCGGGAAAAAAAGAACGGCAGGCCGTCACTCGGGATTATTCTCGTGAAAAAGCCGCGATGTTAAAGCGGAAGGGTCGGACGATTCATTTGACCGAAGAGGAAGAACTCGGTTTGACCGAAGCTCGTCCTCGTTACGAGGCCAGCAAACGGGTCCTTTACGG
>JAHBUU010000067.1 GCA_019637895.1 Pseudobdellovibrionaceae bacterium
TCTTTTGACGGAGCCATTCGTGCGCCCTCGGCTTTGTGGATGAGGTATTTCCAGGAGTCCCATCCGGAGGCTTCCGCAGAGGCTGTTCAACTGCCTCGCTCACCACGTTGGGATCTGCTGCAGCAGCAAGAGGCTTCCACGTGGCAATCTGAACGTCTCTGGAGCGAAGAACAGACTCGGCGTCTTTTGCAAAGATTGAGTCTGGATTTTGGCGAAGTCGAACCCGAACCGGTCAAAACGGAATGGCTGCGAAGGATTTCTCCGTCTTTGGTCAAGACCTACTTGGACTGCCCTTTTCGTTTGGCGAGCAGTGCCTTGTTTCGTTTGAAAGACTTGAACGAAGTCGATGTCGATCTGGGCCGTGCCGATGTCGGAAACCTCACTCATGCCGTCTTTCAAACTTTGACGGACGAAGGGTGGACTCAGAAACCGACCGTTTCTGATGAAGAACTGCAGGCCTTGATCGAAAATGTTCGGAACAAGCTGAATTTCGTTTTCGCCGAAGAAAGTCTTTGGCTGCCGTTCCTGAAGAGACAGGTCCGCGTGGCTCAGGAGTTTCTGCGAGTCGAGCGCGAATGGAAAAAGAACTTTCCGGCTTTGCAGATTCTGAAATCAGAAACCGAATGGAAGATCTATTTTGAACTTGAATCGGGTGAATTCTCGCTGATCCCTTCTGAAGAGTCGGTCGAACTGAAGGGCCGTATTGATCGGCTCGAGACCGACGGCCAAGGACGCTATGTCGTCGTCGATTACAAGGCGAGCAAAACGAATTTGCACCATCATGACAAATGGCTCAGTGAAAACGAGCTTCAGCTGTTGTTCTATATGTGGGCTTTGGAAAAAGGCGCTCTTCCGGGCTTACGCGGCGATGTGATCGGTGCTTTTTATTACGTTTACAAAAACTTTACCAGGGACACAGGCTTTCAAATCGAAGCCGAAGCCGGACGATTGTTCCCGGATTCGGGTCGAAAAAAGAGCCTCAAGGCCGAGACCGAGGACAAGGAAAATCTATTCGAGGAACTCGAAGAGCGGGTCCGCGACGTCATTGCACGAACCAGCGAAGGAGACTGGGCTCCGAAACCTCACGACAACAATAAAAACGGCATCTGCCAACGATGCAACTGGAATGGGTTATGCCGGGCACCTCACCTGAACTAGGTCATCGTTTATTGCAAGCCGGGGCCGGAGCGGGCAAGACGACCACGCTGGTGGCGACCTTCATCGCCTTCGTCAAACAATTCCGGGCCGATCATCAGGGGGAATTCCCTCGGATCGTCGTGACGACCTTTACTCGCAAAGCGACTCAGGAAGTGCGTGAGCGGTTGATGAAAAAGGCTCTCGAGTCCGGCGAAGAGGAAATTTTCAATTATCTCGGCGAAAAAAGCCGCGTTCATATTTCGACCATTCACGGGATCCTCAGTCTGTTCCTGTCCCGCTACGGTGAGCGATTGGGACTGCCCGCCGATTTCCGTTTCGTTTCCGAAGAAGAGCTGAAGTGGATTTCCCGTCGCGAACTCCGTCGGGTTCTTTCCGAAGAGCCTTCTTTGACCGAGCTTCTTGAAGTTTATGATTTCGCCGAACTCTGGCGTGCTTTGGAGTCCTGGAGGGAAAAAATCCTTCCTCAGGCGAACGCCCAAATTGTCTCTGTGGATTGGTTCCGAAGCCGTGCTTTGCAGAAGATTCAGGTCATGTGCGATGAGGCGGCGGTTCTGGCAGCCGCGATTCCTCAGCAGACGAAAAATGCGCGTTTGCTTGAGTGGGGAGAAGTTTTAAGCAAATTGGGTGCGGTCCCGAAAGCCGACGCCGAAATCGAATCCTTCCTGGATCGTGTCTCTGCTCTTGATGAAGCCTACGGAACGAAACCCTCCGCCTCTTTGTCGGACGAGGCGATGAACGAACGAAAAAAATCGTTCAAGGATCTTTGGGATCCCTGCGCGGACGCGACTCAGCAAGAGATGCTCAGGCCGTCCTACTGGAACAGACACCAGCGACGGATGGAGCTTTTCCAGGCGTTGGCTGAAAAATGGGTCGCCCGGGTCGAAAAGATCAGACGAGATCAGGGACTTCTCTCTATGAGTGATCTCGAGACGCTGAGCCTTCAGTTGATCCGTCAGGACGAAGAAGCGGCCTTGTCCTTTTCCAAAGAATGGGACTATTGGATGATCGACGAGTATCAGGACACCAGTCCGGTGCAAGTCGAGCTGCTCAAGTACCTGGTTGGAGATCGCCCGCATTTTGTGGTCGGCGATCCCCAGCAGAGTATTTATTTTTTCCGGGGGGCGCGGTCTCAGGTTTTCTTTGAAAAGATGGCGCAGTTTCAGAAACAGAACGCCCTCGTTCAATCAGTCGTCGTCAATCACCGCTCAAGAACGCCCTTGCTTGAGTTCTTCAATGACTTCTTTCGCCCTCGTCCTGCCTTTTCCCCGATGGAGTCAAAGCCTAAGCGCACGGCCTTTCCTCCCGAGCATCCGGCGGCAGAGATTCGGATCGTCGAAAGAGAGGACGATCGTGATGCCTGCGTGGCTGCCGCGATCGAGCGAATTCAGGAGCTGCTCGAGAATCCAGAGATCAAACCCGAATCCATTTGTGTCCTGTCCAGAACCAATGAGCCACTCAAAAATCTGCAGGCCGAAGCCCGGATCCTCGGGCTCCCTGTGCAGTTGCACACGGCCGGTGGATTTGCGGCCAGACGCGAGATTCGCGATGTCCTGTCATTTTTGAGGTTTCTGCTGAACCCCTCTGACAATCTGAACTTCCTGACTCTGTTGCGAAGTCCTTGGTTTTCTCTGGAAGATCTTCAAATTCTTCCTTATTGCAAGGGACCGGGAACGTCTTTCTGGCAAGAGGCCCAGAGGGTCGAGGCCGCGAGCGACGAACATCATCCCGTCAATCGGTTGAGGCTGCTGCTTAAAAACTCTTCGTTCATGGGCCTGGCTGAAACCTTGAAACTTTTTTTCCGCCAAGAGGGGATTCTGGATTCCGCCCACTTTGTCGATCCCACGGGCCGGCGTGAGGCCAATCTGTGGAAGCTTCTCGTGCAGCTTGAAAATGCCCAACGAAGTCCGGGCTTCAATGCGCTGGCCTTCGTCGATTCCCTGGATCAGGGTCTTTCGACCGAAGAGGGCAACGAAGATGGGGATGCCGTTCCCGCGATCGAACCCAAACGTGTTCAGTTGATGACGATCCACGCCTCGAAAGGACTGGAGTTTGACCATGTGATCGTACTTGGTCTTGAAAAGTCTCTGCGTTCGGATCGCTCGACCTTGTTGATGGTTGACGAAGAGTCCGGTCTTTGGACCCTCGGCGAAAAAGATCTGTCGGGTTCCTTGAGAAGCTCCTTACTGGCGAAGGAAATCACCGAAAAGCGCAATCAGCTTTTGTCCGAAGAAAGCTTGCGGGTCTTGTACGTTGCGCTGACCAGGGCCATGCAAACGGTCAGCTTGGTGTGGGAAAAACCACGGACGAAAAACGGAAACCCCTCGGCGAGCTCTTGGGCGGCGGCGGTCCCTTTTGATTTGACGGAAGGGGTGCACGATGGCGGTTCATATAAGTACCAGGTCCGGACCCAGCCTCCTGTGGTGAAATCTCTGTCGGCGGAAAGTCGCTCGATTCCGACGTTGACCGAAAAATGGCCTCAGCGCGAGATCCCGACTCATCCGGCGGTGATGTCTCCGACCCAGCTCCTTGATGAAAAATCCGGACCGGGTGAGCGATCCCAACCTCTTCGGGCCGAGTTTGCGACCGAGGGATTGAAGGTCGCTCAGCGGGGAACCGATGCTCACCGCTTGTTCGAGTCCTTGAAATACGCGTCTCCTGAGCAGGTCGAAGAAATGACCAAGGACCCAGAGTTGCTGGAAGGCCTGCGCTGGATGCTGAATGAAAAGACGGTCCCTTTGCTTGACCTGATTCAAAACGGAGAAGTCGAGTGGGGATTTGCGGCGCGTGAGGGGGATTTCATTCTGCAGGGGCAGGTGGATCTGTGGGGAGTCGTCGACGGCACGGTTTGGATCGTCGATTATAAAACAGGCTCACCCAAAGCCTTTGCCAAGGCCTTGGATCAGATGGCGATTTACGCCTGGGCGCTTCAAAATCTGGGAATGATCCGCGAAGAACAGCCGATTCGCTTGATTGCGCTGTATCCTTTGGACAAAACTCTTCGAGAAAAGAATTATGCCAGAGTGTCCGATCTGATGACGGATTGGCAAAGATTGATTCCATCGAGGGGACCTGTTTGAACCGTAAGCTGCCTTATCATGTGATTTATACGGACGGTGCCTGCTCGGGAAATCCGGGACCTGGTGGTTGGGGTGCGGTGATCATCGATCCCAACGCGAACATCCGCGAAATGGGTGGCGGGGCGCCGGAAACCACGAACAATCGAATGGAAGTTCGAGCCGCTCTGGAAGCCATTCGTTCCGTCGGTGAAACCGATCTGCCCATTCATGTTTATACGGACTCGACCTATTTGATTCGTGGGATCACTCAATGGATCTGGGGCTGGCGGAAAAAGCAGTGGAAAACCGCCGAAGGCGCCGAGGTTCAGAACCGTGATTTGTGGGAAGATCTCTCGCGGGTGGTCGCCGGAAGAAAGATCGAGTGGAACTACGTTCGGGGTCACCAGGGAAATCCTGGGAACGAACGCTGTGACGAGATCGCCGTCATTTTTTCCAAAGGCAAGAACGCCAAATTCTATCAGGGCGACTGGTCGACTTATCCCTTTGATGTTTTGAGTCTTCCGGAAAAACAAGAGCTTCCCGAGATGCGCCCCAAGGCCGAGAAAAAAATCGCTCATTCTTATTTGAGCGACATCGGTGGCGAGGTCGTTCGCCACAAGGATTGGCCGTCGTGCGAACGCCGGGTGAAAGGTCGTTCGGGCGCGCGCTTCAAAAAGGCCATGAGTGCCGCCGAAGAGTCCGAGATCCTGAAATCATGGGGAGTTTCCCCCAATAAAGTCAGCGAATAGTCACGGTTGAATCAGAGTCGCATCCACGGGCTTGTAGTCGAGGGTGCTGATTCCCAGAGGACCTGTGATGATGAACCGGCTGTTGACGCCATCGATGGTCGTCGTTGCCACGGGAAAGGTCATCACATAGGCCGTCGAGAAACGGGTGTGATAGGCATACAGCCCTTGAGTTTCAGCGACGGGCTGGCGGATCTTCATGATCTTGGGTTCCCACCGACGGCCTTCGGCCTCCAGGTAAACCCGCCACTGCGTCGTCATCTTTTGCAGATCATCGTTTTTCTTGTCGGGAGTGTAAAAGCTGACAAAGACGGTGGTTTCGTTCTTGAGATCTTTTTTCAGTTTTTCAAGTTCGCTCGAATAGTTGTTCGGAGCCCATTGCAGCAGTCGGGCTTTTTGATCGGCTTGCGCACGGGCCACGGCCGAGTTCACCAGCGTCGCGGTGACATCCATCGTATTGTAGAGGCCAGAATATTTTTGGCTGCGCTGAGTGTAGCGATCAACGATGCCGTGATACTGGCTTTCGGAAATGAGATTCAACCCTTCGGGAGCGGTCGGTCGGGTGCTGCAGGCCATGAGGGAAAAGAACAAAAAAGCACAGGCGAGAAATCTCATGGGCGGGCCTCCAGATAGGGATCGACGAAATTCTTCAGGTCGGTCATGGCTTGTTGTCGTTCGAGATCATTGAAGATCTCGTGGCGAGCACCATTGCCGTAGACTCGCAATTCTTTGTCCTTTGCCCCCAGGCGTTCAAAGAACGTTCTGGAGGTCGGCGTGCTGACGACCGGATCTTCCTCGGGCAATTGCATCAGCGTCGGAACTTGAATCGAAGAGGCATGATGGGCCACATCGTCGAACGCGGGTTGGAAGCCCAGATAGACGCCCGGTGAAATACGGTCATGTCGAAGAACATCCTGTTCGTACTCGCGGATCACTTCCGGATCCCTAGTCAACTGCGTGTGCTTGATTTCATTCCACATGGTGATTTCGGGGTAAATGCGATTGAGGAAACGAGCACCCGTATCCTTCCAGCCCGGCGGTGTGAAGGCGAGCCCCAGAAAGGGAGCCGAGCAAGTTTGGGCAACGATCGGAAGGGATTGATGAGCCAAGGTTTTCAACTGAACCAGGCCGCCCATCGAATGGGACATCAGAACCAGCGGTCGTCCAGCAACTCGCTTGTCCTTGAGAATCAGATCCAGAAAAATCCGATAGTCGAAAACATAGTCTTCGAAATTCGCGGCATAACCCCGCTTGCCTTCGGAGCGACCATGGCCGCGCATATCCCAGGCGAAAAAGTTCCACTGGCCGTCTTTGAAAAAGTCGACGACCCGGTGATAACACTCGGAGTGCTCGCCTTGGCCGTGGGTGATCAGAATCGTGCCCTTGGCGGCGGGATTCTCCCAAACTTGGAAAAAGAGACTGATGCCGTCATGGCCTTCGAAAAAGCCTTCATGTCTGCGATACATAAGACGATCTTAGGGCGTGAGCTCGACACGCTCAAGCGAAAGA
This sequence comes from Pseudobdellovibrionaceae bacterium, assembly GCA_019637895.1. Lineage (GTDB taxonomy): Bacteria > Bdellovibrionota > Bdellovibrionia > Bdellovibrionales > Bdellovibrionaceae > JAHBUV01. The sequence continues at coordinate 6,470 of JAHBUU010000067.1, forward strand.
AAATCCCCGAGCTGATCGGGTGGACTTTCATCTTGCGAGGCTATTGAGTGACCGACCACTATTGGGACGAGGGCGGTGTCCCGAAGTTCGTCGTTCCGTCGGAAGTGACATTGTCGACATTCGGAGTCGTGATGAAGTTCCGTTCGACAGGCTGAAAAGGCGCATGCCCGACCAACTTCATAGCAAGGAAAAGAACGAGTCCCGCCACCACAAGAACCACCACCAGTTTCCCAAAGACTTCCAGACTAGCGAACTCGGAACCAATACGGGCCGAACCTTGAGCTTGAGTTTTCATAAACACACCTCCCCAGGGTGAAGGCCTTCAGTGAACCACGGAGAAACCCCATTCTGTTGATGGAACCACGAAGAAATATTCAAACAAAGAACCGACCAAAGTCGAGGAGAGCCGTCCATTTCCTCAAGCCAAAGCTCCTCCACGGTTTTTCGAAAGTCCGATCAGAACTCTTTGCCAAGAATCGTATCTTGGGCGGCCCCCGGAGGCTCATGCTCCGGATCGGCGAAGGGGAAATCCAAATTGTAATGGATGCCTCGGGATTCGTGACGTTTCAGAGCGCATTCGACCGTGAGGTCCGCCACCACGGCGATATTTCGAAGCTCGACGATGTCGCTGTGAACTTGAAAATTCGAATAGTACTCTTTCACTTCCGAGAGGATGTTTTTGAGTCGATGTTGGGCCCGGTGCAGACGCTTGTTCGAGCGCACGATCCCCACATAGTTCCACATCAGGCGACGGATTTCGTCCCACATGTGATGGATGACGACCATCTCGTCGGCATCGGATTGTTCCGGTGAAATCCAAGGATCGGGATCCTTTTCCGGCATCTTGAGATCGTTCCAACGAGAGCGAATGTCCTGCGAAGCATTGTGAGCCATAGCCATGGCTTCCAGTAAAGAGTTCGAGGCTAAACGGTTTGCTCCGTGCAGCCCCGTGCAGGCGGTTTCCCCAAGGGCCCAGAGTCCGTGGAGATCTGTTTTTCCATTTTCGTCCGAGAGAACTCCGCCACACAGATAGTGGGCGGCCGGAACCACAGGAATCGGCTGTTGAGTCATGTCGATTCCATACTCCAGGCATTTTGCATGAATGCTTGGGAAGCGCGAGCGCAGGTAGTCTGGATCGAGCTTGGTCATATCGAGGAAAACACAAGCCGCCGCCGATTTTTTCATTTCGGCATCGATCGAACGGGCGACCACGTCCCTTGGGGCGAGCGATCCCATCGGATGATATTTCTTCATGAAGGCGTTGCCCGCATGATCGATCAGTTCTCCGCCTTCGCCCCGCAAGGCTTCGCTGATCAGAACGTTTCGCGATTCGCGGTGATAAAGGCAGGTCGGATGGAACTGCATGAATTCCATATTCGCGACTCGCGCACCGGCTCGGTAGGCCATGGCGATCCCGTCGCCGGTCGCGCCACTCCAGTTGGAGGTATACAGATAAACTTTGCCCGCTCCACCGGTTGCCAGCACCGTGGCCTTCGCCACCCAGGCGTGCACTTCGCCCGAGGTTTTATCGAGAGCATAAATCCCACGACAGGTGCGAGGACCCATATCACGAGGATCCATCTGCTTGCTCATCAACAGATCGACACCGATGTGGTTCTCGAGAAGTTCGATATTGGGATTGTTCTTCACGTGACGGAGCAGGGTTCGATGAATCTCGGCTCCGGTTGAGTCTTCGAAGTGCAGGATTCGGCGCTGGCCATGTCCGCCCTCGCGCGTCAAATCCACAACGGAAGGATCATCCGTTCGGAGGACAAAATGCACACCCCATTTTAAGAGATCCTGAATCCGATCAGGGGCTTGCTCAACAATATGCTGCACCGTAGAAAGTCGACAAAGGCCAGCGCCCGCCGAGAGGGTATCGCGGATGTGATTTTCAAAACTGTCCTCTGAGGACATGACCGCCGCGATCCCTCCTTGAGCCATGGAGGTGTTGGTATCAGTGGCGAGTTCTTTCGTCAGAATGGTCACGCGACCGAACTCTGAAAATTTCAGAGCGAGAGCCAAGCCCGCAAGTCCCGAGCCCACAATCAGCAAATCGGTTCGATGAATCGCCATGGAGGCCTTTTAGCTGTCTTGCTTGTCCGTGGCAAAGCATCTTAGAATGAGCTTGGGAAAAAATGCCCAACTGAAAAACTACGGAAGGCAGGGTTTTCACGATGAAAATCAGACTGGCCATGATGGCGTCGTTTTCGGTGATTTTGCTCGCCGGAGCTTTGCTCTGGTTGATGGATACGAAAGTCTCCGAAGAACGGAATGCGGCTCTGGAAAAAGAGTTGCGAGGATCGGTCATGTCTTTGACCCAGGCGCTTCAAAGCGACCTGAAAGGACTGCGCCGCGGACTCTCGGGTTCGAACTCTCTGCAGCGGATCGATTGGAACACCTACCAACCCTTCTTTGCTTTGGCACAAGTGCGCTTTGGTGCGGCTCAGCCGGAAGTTCTGCAGTTTTCTGCGAAGGACGGCAGTCGGGCTGCTGACTGGAAGAGCGAAGACCTGCAGAAGATGCTTCTCGGTTTCGCAAAAAATTCTGTGCCGAATCAGAACGCAAGCCTTGGTGTGCTCGGTGTGGATCCTCAGCGCCCGCTGCTGGCGCTGTTCTGGCGTGACGGTGAAAAAACCTGGCTGGCTTTGACGGGCCCGGAGTTCTTGCAAGCGTTCTTGGATCTGCAAAAAGATTCGCAGAGCGTGTACGCGGTGATGAATGCCAAAGGCGAAATCCTTGCCCACAGCACGGCCGAGTATGTCGGGACAAAAATTTCCCAGGGCTCGCTTTACGCTGAAGTTCAGTCTTCGCCCGATGCCAGGGCTTATCGCGAGTACACTCACGGTGCTGAGGGGCCTGCGCTGGCGGCTTTCGAAAAAGTTCCCCGGACCGATGTCACCATTCTTGCCTTTCGCTCGGTCAAAGAGATTCAAACGGCCCGCATGAAGACCTTGCTGTTCGGGGCTTTGGCTTCGTTCGGACTTTTACTGCTCACGGTCTCTGGTGTGTGGTGGATCGCGGGCGGCTCAAGTGCGGCTCAGAAAAAAACTCCGGCGGTGGGAATGCCACTTTCGGTGCCGACTCCGGTCATGCCGGTCGCCAGTCCGCAGGTTCTGGCTGCCAAGTCGTCTTTGGCCGTTGCTTCGTCTTCGGATGTTCCTCTGCGAATTGCCTCGGCGATTGGACATGAACTGAGGGGGCCACTGATGGCGATCCTCGGTTATTGTCAGATGATTCTGGCCAGCAGTAACGAGCAGCGAGTGACGGAACCCACGGATTCGATTCTGCGTGAAACGCGGGCGGCACGATCGATTCTCGACAAGCTTCTGGCTTATGCCGGTGAGAAAGAAACGGAAAAGAAACCACTCCGACTCGAAGCTCTGCTGTACAAGGTCCTGAAGGACGAACAGCCCCGGTTCCAGCGCAAACACGTCAAGGTGACTCAGGAGATTCGCGAAACTTCAGAGCTGCCGATGGCGGAATCGGATTTAGAAAAAGCGATTCGTCATCTTCTGGACAATGCGGTCGAAGCCATGGACCGCATGACAAAAAAAGAAATCACGATCCGTCTGATCGAAGAGCCGGATACGGTTCGCATCGAGATTCAGGATACCGGCGAAGGAATCGAAGACGAGCGTAAAGAAAAAATCATGGATCCGTTTTTCACCACTCGAGGCTCACAGTCTCATTTGGGTTTGGGGTTGCCGGCAGCTCTTGGGATCGTTCGAGAAAACGGTGGCGAGCTGAAAATCGAATCGAAGCGAGGGCAGGGCACAAAGGTGGTGATGCTTTTCGCCAAGCCGGGTCGACAAGTTCAGATCGCGAATCAAACGGTGAACCTGACCATGGAAGCCAAAGTCGAGATTCCCAAAGACATTCCCGTTGCCTCTTCCGGTTCTTCATTGAAGGGCCTGACCCCGCCCCCGCAAGAGCCTTTGATCCTGTCGGATCTTTCGCAAAGCGGAGTCAAAGAGGACGAGACCGAGAATTCATCCGCGGAAGACTCTTCTGCTCCTGCGGATTTGGACCTGGATCAGTTGTTCTCGATGCCCGAAGCCACGGTGAAACCGGCCGAACCTGAAAAGACCATGGTTCTCCCCCCATCTTCTTCGGAAGATCGCACGATGATGGTCCAAGTGGACACCTCGATGCTTCAGCCGGGTGACGAGAAGATCACCAGACCTCAGTTTGAGACCCCGAAGCGGGATAGCCGGCTCGATGAAGTCAAAGTTGCGATTCGTCGTCCGGGGACGAGGTTAGAGTGAACATTCGCGATTCTGCTTCCCAGTTCACCATTCATGTTTTCGCCCACGATATTGATCGCGGTGCGGGAATCAAGGTCGCCTTGGCGCAGGTCGGGTATGATGCTTTTTTCTTCGAAGATCGCGATACCTTGTTGTCACGGATCGAAAACAAGCCGCCGCATATCCTGATTTTTTCCACAGCGTCCCTGAAGGAAAATCTCAGTGATTTCGTCGAGGGTGTTCTGAAGATCATGCCCGAGATTCGTTTCATCGTGCTGGCAAAGCCTTCGCAGTATGAAACCCTGGCTTCTTATAACTCTTATGGCCTTGTCGATATCTTGGAAGACAGTGACGAGATGTTGGCCGTGCGTGCTCTGTTTTCCGTGGATCGCGCCTGTGAAAGTTTGTACTGGCAATACCAGAACGAACAGCTCATTCGTGATGCCGGAAAGATGAAGACGTCTCTCGACGAAGCCAAAACTTCGATGGCCAAGCAGTCCAACCTTGTCCAGGAAAAGGTCGAAGAGATCTCTCGGCGGGGGCCTCCGGTTTCCGAAAGAATCCGTGACTATCTGTCAGCCAAAAGCAAAGAGGATCTGATTTCCAGATGGATGCTGGCGCTTCAGGGGAAGCCTTGCGCGTACCTGCAATACTTGCCGTCGGTCAAATCCTTGGTCGTGACTCACGGGACGCTCACAGAATCCCAGGGTGTCGGCTGTCAGCTCAGCAATGCCGAGGCCCAGGAGTTCGCCAAAGAAGTGACTCTCGGAGTGGTACCGCCAACTCTGGATGAATTGTTGAAGAAAGCTTTTCAATTCAAATCCGTTCGGCTGCTACCGCTCTTCACTCAAGGGAAGCTCGAGGGTGTTGCCGCTTACCCTGGTGAGCTGACGGGCACCGCCAAGGCTGACCTCGAGGATGAGTTTGCGATTTTCGCATTGGCTTATGCTCATTTTTCGATGGAAAAACGTCTCGATACCTTGGAGGTCATGGACTCGGTGACCGAGGTCTATAACCGGAAATTCGGGACGCAGAAAGTTCAGGATGAGTGGAGCCGGGCTCGTCGGATTCATCAGCCGTTGTCACTGGTGAAAATGGCTCTGGATGATTTTTTCGAGCTCGAACAAACCCTGGGTGAAAATACCCGAGATCAGCTTTTGAAAAACCTGGCCCAACTGATTCAGAAGACCAGCCGGACGAACGATTTCGTCTTTAGGTCCGGTCTCAACGAACTCACCATGATCCTTCCGCATTGCAACCGTCAGGGGGCGATGATTCGGGCCGAGCGATTACGCCGGGTGGTCGAAAGTTCGCAGATGCTGGAAAACGGTTTGAAAGTCTCGGTCTCTCTGGGCATCAGCGAGTATCCCACGCTGTGCTCGGACGCCAAATCCCTCGACGAAACAGCAGCCAAAGCGCTCATCCACATTCTTGAAAAGGGCGGAAACCGTTTGTGCCTGTCCAAGGCTCCGGCGAATCACAAACCCGAATTTGAAGTGCCTGCCGAGGCCGTGACAGGTCCGAGGTCTTAGTGGAAATGTACCGTCGCACTTATGCGGAAATCGATCTCGACGCCCTTGAGAAAAACATCTCGGCGCTTCGGGGTCCTTTGGGGGACAAAACTTTTTTCTGCCCCATGGTCAAAGCCAATGCCTACGGTCATGGCGATGTCCAGGTTTCCCGGGCGCTGGAACTGATGGGGATCCATCAAGTCGGCGTCTGTCTGATCGAAGAGGGCCTGTTGCTCAGAAATTTCGGTGTCAAGTCCGACATTCTGGTCTTTCGCGGTTTTGACCGCGAAGGCGCACGCAAAATTCTCGAATACAATATGACTCCGGTGGTGAGTGCCTGGGATCAGATCGAGCATCTCGAAGCCGTGGCCACCACTCCGGTTCAGATTCATCTCAAGTTCGATACCGGAATGAACCGTCTGGGCTTTGCGACCAAAGAAGCGCCCAAGCTGTTCGAACGTTTGTGGCAGAATCCCAAAGTTCGCCTGAAGGCCCTCGTCACTCATCTGTCCCACGGTGAAGATGCGAATTCCGAAGAAGGGCGCAGCTCGACTCAGCTCCGGGCCCTGTCCGAGGTGGCAAGGACATTCAAGGCCTTCGATCCGATCGTCCATGCGCTGAACAGTGCAGGAATCATTCATCGTCTCGAGCTGACGAAAAAAAGAAATCTCGAAGGACGCATTCTTGGCGAGCGGGATTGGGGCTGTCGTCCTGGCCTTGCGATGTACGGATTCAATCCCGTGGCTCCTGGAGTCGGTTGTGATCTGGCGCCGGTGATGAATTTGAAATCTCAGGTCGGTGTCTATCGCACGCTCGCTCAGGGTGAAACCGTTTCCTACGGCGGAACCTGGACGGCACAACGAGACTCTGTCATCGCCGTTGTTCCGATCGGATACGCGGACGGCTATCATCGGATTTTGTCCAACCGGTCCCATGCCATTTTTCGTGACCAGAAAGTCCCGGTCGTTGGAACCGTTTGCATGGACTATCTGATGCTGGATGTGACTGACGCCATCAGAAACAAACCCGATCTGAATGATCACGACGTTATCCTGTTCGGTCGATCATCCGGTGGCATGGTGATGAGTGCTGAAGAGTTGGCTCGTCATTCAGGAACGATCACTTGGGAAGTGCTGACCAGCATCGGTGAACGGGTCCCGCGCCTTTATAAAGGGGCCAAGGCGGCTCTGTTGAACGAGGAGCCACAATGATGACGGTTTTAACCTCGGTCCGAAACAAGACGGTGGAGTTCACCAAAGAGGTGGGGGACATGGTCCTTTTCCTCGGAGAAAGCCTTCGCCTGATCCGTGCAAAGCCATCGCGATTCCCCGAGATCATCCAGCACATGGAGTTCATCGGGAACCAGTCGATTGGCATCATCATGTTGACCAGTCTGTTCACGGGTCTTGCTTTGTCTCTGCAAATTTATCTGGGTTTCAAAATCGTCAACATGGCGAATCTGGTCGGGCCGACGGTTGCTCTTGGGGTCAGCCGCGAGTTGGGTCCAGTTCTGACGGGATTGATCGTCGCTGCACGGGCGGGGGGTGCCATGGCCGCACGCCTCGGGACGATGCGGGTGAACGAACAGATCGATGCGCTGGACGTGATGGGTGTGAACACCAAGCAGTATCTGATCACTCCTCGGATCATCGCGGCGGTTCTGTGCATGCCTCTTTTGACCGCCGTTTTCGACTTTGTGGCGATGGTCGGCTGCTGGTTCCTTTGTGTCTATCTGGTGGATCTGGACGAAGCGGTGTTTTTCTCGCGGATCAACGATCTGCTCGAGCTTCGGCACATCATGGAGGGACTCTTCAAGTCCGCCATCTTCGGATTGATCTTTGCCGTGGTCTGCACCTATCGGGGCTTTTTCACCACGGGCGGTGCGCGCGGGGTCGGCGAAGCCACCAATCGCGGCGTCGTGTTGTCGATGGTTCTGATCATCGTTCTGGATTATTTTTTGAGTAGTTTGATTCGTATTTTCTATATCTCTGTGGGGATCACCGGATGAGTGAAGCGGCGATTCGACTGGTGGACTTGAAAAAGACCTTCGACGGGAACGATTTCGTTCTCAAGGGGATCGATCTGGAAATTCCGAAAGGCAGCCTGACTGCTGTCATCGGGTTTTCGGGAACGGGAAAATCGGTCGTTCTGAAACACATCCTGGGCCTGTACAAGCCCACCTCGGGGAAAGTCGAGGTCATGGGAACCGATATCTCGACCCTCAAGCCCGACGACCTCACGAAATTCAGATGCAATTTCGGAGTTCTCTTTCAATCCGCCGCCCTGTTCGATGACATGACCGTTCTTGAAAACGTCTGCTTTCCTTTGCTGGAGCACCGTCGCGAGCTTTCGAAAAAACAGGTTCTCGAGATCGCCGATCAAAAGCTTCGATTGGTGGGGCTGGATTCCAAGCATGACCATAAACTTCCCTCTCAGATTTCGGGGGGAATGCAGAAAAGAACGGGCCTTGCGAGAGCCCTCGCCCTAGATCCAGAAATCCTGATCTACGATGAACCGACCACGGGTTTAGATCCCATTCTGACGGAAATGGTTGATAATTTGATTCTGGATACCCACAAGCTGCGAGAGGGCACGACATCCGTCATGGTGTCCCACGATCTTTACGCGGCTTTCCGTATCGCCGATTATGTGGCGATGCTGGATGCCGGCCGTGTTTTGCTCTGGGGAACGCCGAAGGATTTCGAAAAGAGCGACATTGAACTCGTTCGTAAGTTCGTGGATAAAGGGATGAAACACCAATGAACCTGCTGCAATCCATGGAATTCAAAGTCGGAGCGATGGTCCTCGCTGTTGGGGGGCTGATTGCATTCATGTCCATGAAGGTCAGCGACAATCCGGCGCTGTTCAAACGCACTCAATCCGCCTG
>JAHBUU010000068.1 GCA_019637895.1 Pseudobdellovibrionaceae bacterium
TAAGTTCCGACCAGAGCATCGGTCTTTTTGTGGACGATGATCAGGTGATCGCAGAGGAAGTCGTACTCGTCGACATCAAAGCCTGGACCTTCCTGAGACCCGATCATCTCGCCGTAGAAAACCTCGTGGCGAAGTCGGAGGGCCATTTTGAGTTCCTTGGAGCTAGAGACGGTTTTCAGAAGATAGGGCCCGATCTCGCACTGGATTTCAATTTTTGGACGGAATTTGTGAATGCGGTTTTGCCGTAAGCGGTACATGGACTGAATCGTCGAAGACACTCGGGTCAGGCTGTTGAGAGCGATAGCATTGAGCATATGACGTTCCCCCTTTTCTTGCTTTATGATAAGAGAGATCGTGTCAAGGTTATGTCAGAACTCGAATGAGGTTCAGTTATGAAGTCGAAGAAAGTATGGATTCCTCTCGTTGTACTCGCGGCTTTGGTGGGGTTGCTGTTGAAGCTGAGTGTGCTTTACACCGCCTCTTACGAGATTCCCGCCACTGTCTTGGGGGACGACTTCCAGATTTCGATTCTGAAGCAAGAGGCTTCGCTGGGTTTGGTGCCTGGAACCAACAAAACATTCCAGTGGGCAAATCCTGACAAACGAAAAACACCGGTGTCGATCGTTTCTCTTCATGGTTTTTCTGCGACCCGAAAAGAGATCGCGCCGATTCCGGAAAAGATCGCCGAGGCCCTTGGCAGCAACCTTTTCATGACTCGACTGACAGGACATGGTCTGGGCGCGGACGGAATGGGAAAAATCCAAGCGGAAGATCTGCTGAAGGATGCCGAAGAGGCGATGGCCATTGGGCAGCGAATGGGAGAAAAAACCGTTTTGATCGGGGTTTCGACGGGCGCTCTTCTCGCCCTTGAGCTGGCCTTCAAATATCCGGACCAGGTGGCGGGGCTGATTTTGGTTTCCCCGAACTTCAGACCTTCTCGTGCGGCTTCTTTGGTTTTGAAAGGTCCGCTGGGTCATTGGATTGCCGAGAACTACGTCAAGGAACATCGTTGGAAGGCCTCGAGCGCCGAAGAAGAACGATACTGGACGACGGCATATCCAGCCGTTGCCGTGCATGAAATGATGAACCTTTTGTCGTGGATCAATCAGCGGGATTTGCGTTCGATCAAAGTTCCGGCCTTGTTAGCGTTCTCACCAACGGATCGGGTGGTGTCGGTGGATCTTATCCGAAAGCGCATGAAAACCTATGGAGGTCCTCTCGAGATCGAAGAGGTCTCGGCGGATCATGTTCTGGTCGGGGATATCAAAACACCTTCGAACAATGAGGCTTTCTTGGCGAAGGCGATCCCCTTTGTCCGTGCTTTGATTCCTCAGGCTCAACCTTGATTTTTAGTCGAGGATAAAGTGGGCGGCCTTGCGCAGACGATCCAAGAGTCCGAGCCACTCGGGGCCGGTTTTCTTGGGATCATGTCGGTAGATCAGATGATCGGCTCCTGAGGCCGCTTTCTCGCGAAGGAGAGCGTACAGCTCTCGGGCGGCAATCGCCGGGTCTTCGCTCAAGACCAGTTCCGCCGACTTGGAAAGTGCGCCGGATGGTTTTTTGATTTTCACACCTTCGACCACATCCGGCAGTTCTTTGAGTCGACGATTGGTTCTGGCCGTGATCTCTGATTTGCCGAGCTTGGTTTCGACCCAGATCAGGGGAATGTCTGGCATATAATGATGTTTCATCTGGCCAGGAGCGACGGATTTTTCAACGGCCTCTTCGATTCGATAGGAAATCCCGGCTTGGTCTAAAACCATGCTTAGGTCCGTCAAGGTCACGGCGCCAGGTCTCAGAAGATTCAGAATCGTGACGCCCTTTTTTTCCTGCAAACGTAAAACGGTGGACTCGATTCCCACATCACAGGGACCGCCTTCAATGACGGGGACCAGGCCTTGAAACTCTGAAATTACATGCGCTGCGGATGTCGGGCTGGTGCGACCAAACTTGTTGGCGCTTGGGGCCGCCAAGGGGCAGTCCGCCAAAGCGATGAGCTGCAAAGCAAGGGGGTGCTTTGGCATGCGAAGACCGACGCTCTCAAGGCCCGAGGTGATGAGAGGATTCACAGTGCTGGCTTTGGGAAGAACCAGGGTCAAGGGACCTGGCCAGAACTTTTCCGCCAGAAGGGCTGCCGCTTTCGACCACTCTGTCGTCAGGGACCTGGCTTGATTGAAAGAGGCCACGTGCACGATCAGAGGATCAAAGAAGGGTCGTTCTTTGGTGCTAAAAATACTCTGAATGCCCAAGGGCCGATCGATACGAGCGGCAAGGCCGTAAACGGTTTCCGTCGGCAGACCGACGACGCCGTCTTTGGACAGGACTTGCAGAGCGGTCTTCAGATCGATCAAAGCGGATTTCAAAGGTTTTCCCCGGGCAAAGATTTTCTTTGAATCAGATGATAGCCGAATCGGGTTCGAACTGTCCCCGAGATTTGGCCCGGCTTCAACAGAGCGGCAGCATCGGCAAAGTCCTGATCCAAGCGGCCAGAGTCAATGACCCCGAGATCGCCTCCTTGGGGAGCGGAGGGGCATTTCGAATGTTTTTTTGCCAATTCTTCGAACGAAGCGCCCTCTTTCAGTTTCCTCAAGAGATCTTCGGCTTCGTATTTTTGTTCGACGAGAATATGGGCAACGGCGATCTTCATTATTCGGACCTCAAAAGAGTCAGCGGTTTTTCACTGACCACGGCCGCCGAAGCTCGTTCGGCCACGAGCAGACCGAGCAGGGTCACGAAGAGCGAGGTTCCCAGCACCCATCCCCAATCGGCGGCAAAGCCCCCGTCAAAGAGCTGCCACAGGAAAACGGAGCTGGCGATCAAGCTCAGCAAAGATCCCAAAAGCGACGAGAAGCCCGCAAGGATCGCGAATTCCGCCAGAAGATAGCGCCGCACCTGCATGGGACTTGCCCCGAGGACTTTCAAAAGATTCAGTTCCCAGCGGCGGCTTTGAGCCTGTCCTCTGGCGATCGAGAACAAAACAACGGCGCCGGTCAAAAGAGCCAAACCTGCCATCAATTCCAAGCTCCAGCTCATTTGATCGGCGACCTTCATGACGTCGCGAACTGTGTTTTCAACGTCGATCATCGAAACGTTGCCCAGGCTGTTGGCGATCTCGGCTTGCAGTGAATTTTTGACGTCCTGAGAAAGTTTTGGAGCCGCCGCGATCCAGGTTTTCGGCGCATCGTTGAGGGCCCCATCTTGCATCAAGACGAAAAAGTTTGGTTGGAAGCTGGTCCATCTTACTTTGCGAAGGTTAACGATCGTCCCCTCGATTTCAACACCTTGAACGTCAAACTTCAGAGTATCGCCGATTTTAAGCCCCATTCGCTCGGCATATCTCCACTCGACCGACAGCTCGGGGAGTTTTCCTGAGTCAATGTCCCAGCGGCCCTCAAGAGGCCTGCCGTCGACGAGTTCTTCAGAGTCGGAAAGTCCCGCTCGGTAGCTAAGATTCACCCCACGGTTGCGAAAGCGGGCCTCGTTTTCTTCTTCGCGGGTGCGGAAGGTTGTATCGGCTTGCAGAGTGCGCTCGTAGGGAGTGCCATTGACCGCAATCAGTCGTGAGCGAATGAGAGGCGAAAGATGAACAAGTTCGGTATCTTTCGCCCGAAGAAGGGCTTCCAGTTTTGAAAGCTGCTCGTCCTGGATGTCGAACATGAACAAGGACGGCAACTTGGTGGAACCTTCGATCTGAATCTCTTTCTGCAGGCTGACCTTGATTTGCGGAAGGATGTTCATCAACAGACTTCCAAGCCCCAGCGCCAAAAAAACCGAGAGGCTGGCGACTCTTCGTCGACCGGCGCTTCGCAGTCCCTGCTTGAGATCCCAGGGGCCACGTCGCAAATTCGCGAGGAGACGAAGCAGAATCCACCCGCCGATCGCCAGCACGGCGAGCACACCCAGAAGGACTGCCGTAAAGATCGAACCGACAAAGAAGGACTTGGACTGCAAAACAGCAAGTCCCCACAAGGCGGCCAGAGCTGGTAGCAGAGCCCATGGCTTTCGCAGATCGAGATCCGCTTTGAATTTTTCCTCGCTAAAAAGTCGTGCTGGTCGAATCTCTCGAAGTCGGAGCAGGAAGGGGAGAGCCACCAACAGACTTGTTCCGAGTGACAAACCCAGGCCGACCAGAATCGACGAAGGAGTCAGAAACGGAGCGAGATCAAAAGGCGTGAGCGAGGCCAAAACCCGATTCAAGATCGGAAAGATGACCTGAGCGACAATGACAGCCGGAATGATCGCGATGATCCCCAGGAGAGAAGCCTCGAGGACATAGAGAAGGATGGCTTTGGTGCCATCCAATCCAAGACTGCGCAGGATAGCAACGTCCTTGGTCCTTTGCTGCAGGAACAGTCGCCAAATGTAAGCCGCTCCGAGTGCCGCTAAAAACAAGGCCACCAAGGCGACTAGGCCCAGGAAATCCGAGAGGATTTTCATCTGTCGGCCAGAGTCTTCACCGGTTTCGTCGGCGGTTTCGATTCGGACGCTCGGATCGCTGATCTTTTGATAGAGATCCTTTTGGAGGTTTCCGGCAGGCCGGGAGGTGGGCGGCAGTTTGAACAGGAGAACTTTCGAGAAGGTGCTGCCGAACTGAATCAGGCCCGTGGCTGCAAGGTCGTCGCTCGAGATAAAAACACGAGGAGCAATCCCGGCGGATCGAAAAGTTTGCGAGGTATCCCGTTCGATCACTCCGCGAATTTGTAAGGATGCATTCCCGAGTTTGAGGGACTGGCCTTCGGTGACCTGAAGCTGCTCTCTCATTTCTGGAGAGATCCAAATGCCACCGGTTTCGACTTTGGCAAGGTTTCCCCCGGTCATTTCAAGGCGTCCATACAACGGATAGTTGGGCTGGACGGCTTTGACGAGCGCGAGTCGGGTATTGCGGTCCGTTCCCACCATGGCAAAGAAATCATAGACCGTCGTCTCTTCGGCCGATCCGACCACGGAACGAGCGGCTGCGGTTTCTTCGTCGGTCAGTTCGCGGCGTGCCGAGAGCGCCAGATCAGCGCCCAAGATTTCGAGACGGTTTTCACGCACCTGGTTCTCGAGAGCGTTTTTATAAGACTCAAGGGCGATGAAGCCGGTCAAGCCCAGGGACAGATTCATGATGAAGAAAAGCGAGATTCTCCAGCTTCGCAGGAGTTCGCGAACGGCCCAGCGAAACAGCATCAGACCTCCGTGAACACGCCTTCATCCAGGCGATAAGATTTTTCGCAACGTCGAGCCAGGGATTCCGAATGGGTGACGAGGACGGTGGTGATTTTGTGTTTCTTGGCGATCTCGAAAAACAGATCCATCACTTTATCGCCTGTGTGTACGTCCAGATTCCCGCTCGGCTCATCGGCCAGAAGAACTTTCGGTTCGACCACCAGGGCGCGAGCGATGGCGACACGTTGGCACTCTCCGCCCGAGAGCTGTCCCGGAGTGTGATGCAGGCGATGCCCCAGGCCGAGTTCGGTCAGCAGAGCGGTCGCTTTTTCCTCACCGTTCGGACGTCCTAGAATTTCCAGCGGCAGGGTGACATTCTCGAGGGCGCTCAAGTGGGAAACAAGATGGTACTGCTGGAAGACGAGGCTGATTTTTTGCGCGCGGAAAGCGGTCAGGTCCTTTTCCGACATAGAGACGAGGTCTTTGCCGTCGACAAGGATCTCACCATGATCGGCGCTTTCAAGGCCGGCTAGCAAAGAGAGCAGCGTTGATTTTCCACTTCCGGATCGGCCAAGAATCGAAACCAAGCGCCCATCGGGAATATCGACCTCGAGGCCTTTGAGAACATCGATCTTTTGCTCACCTTGCTGATAAGACTTTCGGAGATTTCGAATTTGCAGGCTCACAATTTTCCTTTGATGGCGTCATAGACGGTTTTCGCGATGATCTCGTGACCTTTTTCGTTGGGATGGATTCCATCAGCGAGATTGTATTGGGATTTTCCACCGACCCCTTCCAAAAGGAAGGGAATGAAGGCGACTTTGTGCTCTTTTGCCAGGTCTTCGTACATTTTGTGAAACTCGGAGGTGTATTCCTTGCCGTAGTTGGGCGGCATATAGAGTCCGCCCAAAATAACAGGAACATTTTGCGATTTGGCGTAACGAATCGCCTCGTCGAGATTCTTTTTGCTTTCAGCGACTTTGAGTCCGCGCAGTCCATCGTTGGCGCCGAGGCACAGAATCACCATGTCGGGCTTGGTTCTAAAGACCCATTTCATGCGGCTGACGGCGGAGGCCGTGGTCGAGCCACTGACACCGGCATTCACGACGGACCAGTCTTTTTTGCCGCCTTCGTGGATGCGTTTTTCCAAAACGGCTGGAAAGGCGGTCTCGCGAGAAACGCCATAGCCTTCGGTCAATGAATCACCGAGCACGATCAGCTTTTTGGTTTTGATTTCGGGCGCGGCGTTGCTTGTCGGAGTTTGGGCAAAACCGAGTGAAAAGGGAAAGATCAGAGCGACGAAAAAAGTCGGGGTGAGCATCCTTATCTTCATAGTGGAAACACCATAGACGAAAGAGGTGCGGGAGGGGAGCCTTAAAGGCAAAAGGCCTTCATTTGAAGGCCTTTTGCGAAGTTCCAAATGTCAGAAACGATCAGCGCCAGCCGCCGCCGCCACCACCGCGTCCACCGCGATCGCCGCCACGTCCACCGCCACCGAAACCACCACGACCGCCGCCACCTTCACGTGGAGCTTGTGGGCGAGCTTCAGAAACGTTGATGGTACGACCAGAAAATTCTTGGCCGTTCATCTCGCTGATTGCGCGCTCAGCTTCGTCGTCCGAAGACATTTCTACGAAACCGAAGCCTTTGCTGCGGCCGGATTCACGATCCATGATCACGCGAGCAGAGTCGACGTTACCGAACTCAGCAAACTTCGCGTGCAAAGACGCGTCGTCTACGGAATACGACAAATTGCCGATATAAAGTTTTTTAGCCATTTTGACCTCCTACGGTCGCTAGCTGGCCGCGGAAGTCATGAAATCGAATGTCAGAATATGGGAACGTCTCGAACACTCACGATACCTGCGGACGGGTTGAAAACAAAACTTACTCGCATCATAGAATTGGAAAGCCGCCCCCGCAAGGGATTTCAGGCGACCACGAAGAAAGGGTCACAACCTTAAATTTGAGGTCTTTAGTCCGGTTGAGCCGTTATGAACGCATATTGTTGAACTGCAAGGGGACTGAGAAATTCCCCTGACGGATCAACTGGATGGTGGCCTGTAAGTCATCGATACTTTTGGCGGTCACGCGAACTTTGTCGTCGGCGATTTGAGCCTGGACCTTGAGTTTTGAGTCCTTAATGGATTTTAAGATGTCCCTGGCCGCATCCCGGTCGATCCCTTGTTTCATGGAGATCTTCTGACGGAGCATTTTGCCCCCTGCCGGTTCGATTTTACCGTAGTCCAGGACCTTGATGTCGATCCCGCGTCGATGAAGTTTGGTCTGGAGAATGCTTTTCATGGCTTCCATCTTGTATTCATCATCCCCGACTAAAGTGACCTCTTTTTTATCCCACTGGATTTCGGACTGGGATCCTTTGAAGTCAAAGCGGCCTTCGATTTCTTTGCGGGCCTGGTTGACGGCGTTGTCGGCTTCTTGAAGATCGATTTCGGAAACAATATCGAATGATGGCATAGGCCTTTGAATGCCTCGATTTCCCCCGGGAATCAAGCCCTTGAAATTTCAGAGGGGGTTGCCTATCCTATAAGCAGGGGGGTCTGTTTGCACGAGCTCGCCTCGACTAGGACGTTGTTGCTGAATTCCAGCTATGAACCGATGCGGATCGTCAGTTGGCAAAAAGCGCTGATTCTATGGTTCCAGGGGAAAGTGGAAGTCCTTGAGTACCATCAGATCTTTGCCCGCTCGGTTCGTTCCAATCATCAGCTTCCAAGCATTCTCCGGCTGAAGACCTATGTCCGTAGCCGATCCCGCGGAGACATCCGGTTTTCTCGAGAGAACGTTTACATCCGCGACGATTACACCTGTCAGTATTGTTACGAGGTCTACCCGACAAGGCTTCTGACATTGGATCATGTGATTCCCGCCTCCAAAGACGGAAAGAAAACGTGGACGAATGTGGTGACGGCTTGTCGTGAGTGCAATCAAAAAAAGGCCGCGCGCACTCCAGAGCAGGCAAAAATGCCGCTCAAGACTCCGCCTCGGGTGCCATCGTGGCTGCCCGTGGTTCAGTGGGAATTGAAACCCGGGACCGTTCCACCAGCTTGGCTTCAGTACCTGGCTTCGAAGAAGGTGGGCTGAGCGTGCTTGAGATTTCGCAGGTGCTGGTCGAGGAGGTCCTTCCTCTTCGACAAAAGGTTTTGAGACCCAATTTTTCCGTCGAGCAGTGTCGCAATCCCGAGGATTCCCATGCCTTGAGTTTCCATTTGGCGGGCCGAGTGGGGGGACGAATCGTCACCATTGCCAGCTTTCACCCGCAGGCCCATCGCGATCTGCACGGTGGACACCCTTATCGTCTGAGGGGAATGGCCTCGGACGAATCTGTTCGAGGGAGCGGCTGCGGCGGTCAGATTCTGCGGCGAGGGGTCGATCTCCTTCGAGAAAAACGCTGCGATCTGCTCTGGGCCAACGCCCGGATCGGGGCATTTCCTTTTTATGAAAAAGAAGGATTTTTGTATTCGGGAGAGTTGTTCGACATCGTCGGAATCGGTCCCCATAAAGTCATGTACAAGCATTTGATTCCCCGTTAAAATTTCCGAACACATGGCATCTCTGAAAAATACTCTGTACGAAGCCCTCACGATCATTATCAGCGAAACCAACGGACTGAGTCTGGAAGACACTCTCGAGCTTCTGATGACGTCCGAGCTCACCGAAAAGAGCAAGGAAGCCCACGACTCGGTTCAAGAGTTCTTGGAGCTTTTGGATCTCTTTAAGACGAACAAGGTGAACATCGGCGTCCTTCTGGACCATCCGGTGTCCTCGGCTCTTGAGCAGTTTTTTCTGAAATTCCCGCTCAAGTACAATGAAGAGCATATTCATCTGACGGGGGCTTTGAACGCGGAATTCATTTATCCGCGATTGAAGGTTCTGCTGGAAGGTCCTCACAAAGATATCTACGAAAAGAAAATCAGCGAAGTTTATGGAGCGGATGCCATTCCCGTCCGCTCGCAAGAGGACGTCGATCGTTTGGTGACTTTGCAGCCCGGCGAAGGCTTCTCGACCTACTTGCGGATTCTCTATCTGGCAAAGCTCGTGTTGGTGAATCGACAAGCCCATGCAGATGCCGCCTATCACATGGCGAACGAGCTCTATACGAAACACAATGTGGGTCGAATCCGACTCAAGTTTTCACTGAGCCGGGCGACCTCCAATTCGGCCGAGCAGATTCCTGGGAGCGATGATGTCAGCTCCGAAGACGTGGTATTGGGACTTTACGAGGGCTTTGCGAAATTTCAGGAAACGCACAAGGATTTTAATTTCATTCTGTCTCCGTCCTTCCGGAAAGAGTCGGGCTTTTTTGATGCCGCCAAATACCCGAATCGTCGCGAGCATTTCATGGCTCAGATCAATGAAATCATTGGTCTGTTGGATAAGCACCCTTTCTTGGCTCCTCATCTGTGCGAGGTGGACACGGTGGGGGACGAACGAGAGCTGTATCGCAAATCCCATTTCAACGAGATGCAGGTCGGTTTTCGAAAACTGCAATACCGTGGCTTCCGTATCCGTTCTCACCATGGTGAAACCTGGCATACTTTGAAAAAGGGGATCCAGGCCGTCGATAACGCCATGAATATCTGGCATATCGATACTCTCGAGCATGGTCTTTCGTTGGGGATCAATCCGAACGTTTATTTCCAGCGCGTGTACCAAGAGATCATGAAAAAGAACCGCGCGGGTCAGGCCATTACCCCCAAAAACGACGAGTTCACGGAACTGAACGAACTTGATTGGGGAACTTCGAAAGCCGTTCTTGATAAACTCTTAAGAGGCGAGATTCTGAACGAGGCCGAGCATATCCTTTTCGTCAAAGCCAAGTTCCATACCGCTCGCGAAGTCGAGCATTATCAGCACGACGTTTTGAATCGCATGATTCAAAAAGGAGTGACGTTGGTGTCTCTACCGTCGTCGAACAACAAACTCACCGGAAAAGTGGACGATTACAAAGACCATCCGTTTTCTTGGTGGGAGAAAAAAGGCGTTCAGCTGGGTGTGGGAACGGACAACTATGTGACGCTCGGAACGAGCTTCGTGCAGGAGATGATCATTCTGCTCTATACGGATCCGGACGATCTCAAGATCACGAAACTTCTGATGGTCACGACGGGCGAAACTCGTCGTCCTTACATCAGCCACCTTCTCTGGCGCATGCGCAAAAGGATGATGAATGAGTCAAAAGCAAAGCCGTAATTTCGGTGCTGCGATCAAACCCTATATTGAAAAAGGCCCTCTGGCCGCCTTCTTTCTGGGGATTTCATCGGGCTTTCCTTATGCTTTGATGGGAGCGACGCTGACCACTTGGTTGTCACAGGTGGGAATCGAAAAACGAAGCGTCACCACTTTTGCCCTCGTCTTCTTGGCTTATAATTTCAAGTTTCTCTGGGCCTGGATGATCGAAGGTGTCAGGCTGCCTTTGATCGGCCGTCTGGGACAACGGGTGTCCTGGATGTTGCTCTCGGGTCTTTTCGTTGTCGCCGCTGTCATCAATCTGGGAATGACGGATCCGGCCTCGAGCGTCCTTTTGACCGCGCAGGCGGCGATCCTGCTGGGGATTGCGGGTGCGACCTTTGATATCGTGATCGACGCTTATCGCATCGAGATCCTTGAACCCCGGCAGCTGGGAACCGGATCGGGAATGTCACAGTACGGATGGCGAATCGGTGCGGCCGCGACCGGAGCCTTGGCCCTGGTTTTATCGGCGCGTTTGGGTTGGTCGATGTCCTATATGATCTGTGCGTTGTTCGCGTTCCCGGCGATGATCACGGCACTTGTTTTGGGAGAGCCGACCCGACATCAAAATCATCAGGGACGTCAGCGTCGGGCCTTGTCCGAGATCTGGCAATCGATCGTTGGTCCCTTTGTCGAATTCTTTCAACGTCGTGGTGCCTGGTTGGTATTGTTGTTCATCGTTTTGCACAAGATCGGTGACACCTTGGCGAACCTGACCCTGCGGTTGCTCTTCAATGACATGGGTTACACGAATGATGAAATTGCGATCTATGATATCGGCATTGGTTTTTGGGCTTTGCTGATTGGTGTTTTTGTCGGCGGCATTCTGTATTCCCGGATGGGGATGAAAAAGTCCGTTTTGCTGAGCTTGGTGTTGATGGCCGTTTCCAATCTGAGTTTTGCGGGGCTTGCAGCCATGGGGCACTCGAACTGGGGAATGGCGGCGGCGATCGGCTTCGAGAACTTTTCAAGCGGCATCGGTGGTGTGACCGTCGTGGCCTACTTCTCGGCTCTTTGTAATCTGAGTTTCACGGCAGCTCAATATGCCCTGATTTCAGCAGCGGCCAGTATCTTCGGTCGGATCGCGACAGGGACCACGGCCGGAAGTCTGATCGAAAGCTTCGGTTATGTGAATTACTATCTGTTCACGACGGTGATCGCTTTCCCCGGAGTGATTCTTTTCTGGTTCATGATGAAAGCGGGATTGATCGATCAGTCCATCGGAAGTGCGGGAACAGAAACATCCAAAAACAATTGAACCTTGTCATGATCAAAAAAAGCCGGGGGAGTCCCCGGCTTTTTTGTTTCAAGGGCAGTGATGCCCCGGAAAGAGGAAGCTGTCCGGGTCTGTTTCAAAGGTCCCCATCAGGGACATCGGGCTTCGATAGGTACTCATCAGTCCGCTCATGCAGCGATCAAGACTTTGCAGGCTGGTGATCGCAAAGCTGTTGTTTTCAACTTTGTATGACAGATAAGGATAGCTCGGATCGATGAATCCGTTCATCTTGCGGGCGAACTTGCCAGCCGAATCGACCTGGATACCGATGGATCCATAGAGGTCTTTTTTGAGTCCCAGGAACATGATCGATTGCCCCAGGCGAGAGCGCTGCGAGATCTCGTGGATCCAGAACTCGACGGCGGGATGACCTGGTTGAATCTCTTTTCCCATCTGAGCAAAGAACACAGGCAGGAGAGCCTCGCCCGTGTGGGTTTTCTCGAAAGCCAATTCCGGCGTCAGGCGGAAGACGGTCATCCGTTCCGCAAGCCAGATCATGAAGCTCTTATCGACATTGTAACGTTCGACCACAGGGCGGTGCGGAGTGCCCGACAGAACAGACGCGATGGCCGAGGGTGTGGGCCACTGATAATCGGTGACGGTCATTTCTTTGCCGACCAGATCCATGTCGCCGCTGGCGCAGGGGATATCGGACAAAGAATTGATGCGCACGCGGGATTCGACTTTCGAATACGAAAGGACCAGTTGAACCGCACCATCGAGATCTTTCGAAATTTCGGCCCAAGGCTTATCGCCTCGGCGCAGTTCGATGACGTGGACTCTTTGACCCAATGACGGGTTCTGCTGAATCACGCGAAGGGCATTGTAAATCTGATCGGCCCAATCGCCTTCTTCGGTCTTGCGGCAGCGGTCGCCGACGGTTTTCACCGGAAGATCGCGAATGACGGATTCGGGAATCTGAAAGAACAGGCCGTTTTCAGCGGCGATCTTCAGCAGCTGCGTATGTTCAGGATTGTATTGGCCTTTGTAGCTTGCCGGTTCGCGAGGTGGCGAATGGGTGCAAGAGCAGAACAAAGCGAGCACGGCCGACATCCATGTCAGTCTCATCTTGGACATTGTATTTGTCCTCCAGAGAATAGCTTACCCGCAAAGCCGCACTGGGTGAGCCTGACAAGGGAATTTCTGGAATGAGGTCCGGTTGTTTCTGCAGTTTGAACCGGACCAAGAGCTAGGATCACCTCAGTGGCCATGGATAGGGAAGATCTCGTCGATGTGGGCCATGACCTGTGGAGTGAGCTTGGGGAGGACCTGCAGGGCTTTCATATTCTCGCGCAGTTGTTCCACTTTGCTGGCACCGGTGATGACCGTGCTGACACGTGGATTTTTCGAACACCAGGCGATCGCCAGTTGCGCAGGCGTGCAGCCGAGCTCTTTTGCGAGTGGCAGGAACTTGGCAAGGGCGGCGTTATGAAAGGCATCTTTGGCATTGTCGGCGACCCATTCCATGCCAGCGCGGGCGGCGCGGCTGCCTTCGGGAATTCCATCCAGGTATTTGCCGGTGAGGATGCCAGAGGCGAGAGGGCTCCAGGTCGTCAGTCCCAAACCGATGTCTTCGTAGAGTCGGGCGAACTCTTTTTCCACTTTCGCACGATGGAAGAGGTTGTATTGAGGCTGTTCGACGACGGGTTTATGGAGGTGGTGTTTTTCGGCCAAATCCCAAGCGCCACGAATTTCATCGGCGCTCCACTCGGAGGTTCCCCAGTAAAGAGCATATCCTCGTTGAATCATGTCATGCATGGCCCAAACGGTCTCTTCGAGAGGAGTATTCGGATCGGGGCGGTGGCAGTAGACCAGATCGACATGGTCCATCTGCAGGCGCTTCAAGCTGCCAGTGATGGATTCCAGGAGGTATTTGCGATTCAGGGTGTTTTTGCCGTTCGGATCGTTGGTGATGCCCCAGAAAAACTTGGTCGAAACCAGGTAACTGAGCCTTGGCCAAGCGAGTTTCTTCATGGCCTCGCCCATGAACTCTTCAGATTTTCCGTTGGCGTAAACCTCGGCATTGTCGAAAAAATTCACGCCGTATTCCCGGGCTTCCGCAAGGGTGTCCATGGCGGCTTTTTGATCGAGCTGATTTGAAAACGTCACCCACGAGCCAAAGGAAAGTTGGCTGACTTTGATCCCTGCGCGACCGAGGCGTCGATATTCCATGAGGGGCTCCTGGGTGGGTGGTGAAAGTTTGGCCGGACTATAAAGACCGGGTCCCCATGGATAAAGACGCGGCGTATAATCATCTGCAGATTCCCGGGTCGTTTGATCTCTGAGTGGACAAGAAAGAGGAGTCCTGATAACTCCTGATCCTTCATACCGCATACGCGCGCGGAGAGGTGGTCGAGCGGTTTAAGGCACTCGCCTGGAACGCGAGAGAACCTTAACGGGTTCCGTGGGTTCGAATCCCACCCTCTCCGCCAAATTATTCCGAGAAAATCGGAAAGTTTGCAGACCCACACCCGACCTAGAATCCACTTTTCTAAATCCGCGAAAAATAAAGAAAAAAGCAGTAATAACAACGAGAGAAGTTCAAGAAGCGATCTAGCTCGAATTTTTCCATCGTCACGCGAGAATGCCCGAAATTTCCTGGTTTATGCTATTTCCTTGCTACGTTTGTGCTACGAAAAATAGCTCAGATCGAAGTGTTGGAAACCTGGAAACCACCAGGTAACTCCGCGAAAGCAAAGTGATTCGTAGTTTCCAAGTTGGATGTCTGGAACGTCCAACCGAAAACGGCCAATGCGTTGGAACGCATGGCACGTTTTCCGACGAAAGGAAGTACGAATCATGGCCCTCACTGAACTTAAACGACAAGAAAGTGTCGCTAACGTCCTCAAGCGTTTGCGCGAAAAGGCGGACCTGACCACGCGCCAAGCGGCGGGGATTATCGGCGTCACGCATACCACGATCAGCCAATACGAAAACGGAAAGCGCGAGTTTTCGAGCCTTCGGATCGAACAGCTCGTGAAAGCCTACGGCTACACGATGGACCAATTCGAGAAGATTTTGGGCCACAAAAGCGTCATCAGCTACAAGGACGATTGTCACACGCTGATCGACCGCCTTGACGACGATCAACTGGCCGCTGTGCGCTCGATCCTCTCCCAGCTTTTGCGTCAGCCTCAAACTCAAACCGTCGCGGCTCGTGCCTCCGAAGAGGATCAAGCCGTTGTCATGACTGCATAATTTTTCAAATCAAAAGGAGTACAAACCATGAGTCAGAAAGTGAACAAATCGAAGAAGCAAAGTGCAACAAATTGGGAAACGATCCGAGTCTGTTCGGACTTCACAGAAGCAGCGACCGCAAAGCTCGATGCCATCAACGACAAGGACACGGGACGCAAAATCAGGATGGACGAAATGCTCACCGTGGCCCTGGGAAAGTTGACGACAGAGGATGTGC
>JAHBUU010000069.1 GCA_019637895.1 Pseudobdellovibrionaceae bacterium
ACTGGTGATTTGCAAAGAGCTGACTTTGGCACTCCCCGCAACCTCGAGATTTGCGGACGGTGCGATGGTGTTGATTCCCACGTTTCCTGCTGGATCAACGTGCAAACGTTTTTGACCATTGGTAACCAGACTTAATGAATACGGGTCACTCGTTCCCACTTCCATGGCGGCACCGGGGTTTCCGCCATTGAAAACAACCGAAGTGGGTAAGCGAGCAGGATCGATGACCCCAGTCAGTTTCGGAGCGCTAAGTGTTTGAATTTTTGCATCTGTGACAGCCGCATCGGCGATATCGACAGAGGCGATCGTTCCATCTAGAATTTTGGCCGAACTGACAGCGCCATCACCAAGATGAGTGGTCTTGATCCCTGCCGCCGTCAAGGTAATCACCGGCGTCGAAGTCCCCCCAGTCACACTGATTGGAGCGCTTCCCGTGACATTGGTCACCGTGCCGTTATTGCTGTTATCGGTTCCGCACTCCCAACCATTCGAAGTCTTCTTGAGGACCTGACCGGTCAAACAAGCCACGCCATCCGGAGCATAGGTCAGGTACAAACCTATCCCGCTCGTGATCTTGTTCACGGCCACGCCCGCGATCTTTGCATCGGTCACGGCATAGTTTTGAATTTTAGAGGTGCTCACCGAGCCATCGGTGATGTTCGCACCGCCGATCGTGATGCTCGAACAGGCAAAGGAGTCCGTTGCCGACTGCCACACGATCGCTTGTCCGGCGGAACAATCCGCAATCGGCCATGGGCTTGCCGAGGTGTTGTTGATCAAGTCACGATAATGGAGTTTTGCAAACTGCCAATCCGTTCCATCGAAACGATGAACTTGTCCGTCGGCACTGGCTTTTTGCAGCTTCGCCAAAGTCACGGCTTCGTTGTTGATCTTCGTGGTCGTCACCGCATTCACCGCAATGGTCGGTCCTGGATAAGTGCCGGTTAGATCTCCACCCGCATTGCCGGAAGGCGCTCCGCCTCCCGCAGGTGGCGCTGCCGCTTCCCAGCGAGAGCTTGCATTATTCCAAGTCAGCACTTGCCCGTTTGTCGGGGCCGTCGCAGAGACCGCAAAGTTCTGGATCCGTTCAACTTTGGTCGCACCTTGACTGCCCGTCACATCACCTGCGAGCACCCCTGTGAAACCAGCGGCATTCCCGCCGATATGGGTGTGCCCACCCGAGACGGTGGTGTTTTCAACCAAATCCGTGAGCTTGTCATAGTTCGCGACCGACCAGGGGCTCAGGCTTACCGGTGTGGATCCATCAACGACTCGCAAGAAGGACTCTGACTTGAATCCGTTCAGTGAATCGGCGTTGTCAGCGGTCATCGCCCGAGGCACATCACCCAGGCTGATCTCTCCGAGGGCCTCACCATTCACCGTGACGTGCAACGCACGATAAGATCCCGATTCGGCCGGATTGAAAGAGCAAGCCCCGACCGTCATGAGCTGGTTTGAAAAAGATTTTTTCAGCGCATCAGGAGCCGAAGGATTCACCGAGTCCGCACCTCGACCAACGGTGACGATGAAACGCCCTTTTTTCACGGGAATGGTATGCGTCTCGGTGTACAGAGCACAGCTCACTCCGAGCGCAGGCGTTTTTCCTCGAATCTCAAGAATAAAAGGAACATCGACCGATCCGGTTTCTCCGATCGGATTTCCCTCGGAGTCTGTAAGAAAACCTTCGTAAACGAAGAACGAGGACGCGAGGGCCGAGGCGTGCCAGAAGATGATCATGATGATTGCCATCAGTCCTGAACGCATTGCCGTTTGCCCCTAGAAGGAAAGGGTTCCCTTGAGCTTGTAACCGCCGCCACTCAAAGATTGCTCGGGAGCGGAAGGCACCGCGACCACGCGACCTTTCAGGCGATAACCTGAAGATTCGAGAGTGCCCGAGCCGTTCGTGATCTGGCCCAGTCCAGGGGTCACAGGAATTGGAGGTTCTGTTGGATTCTCATAATTACCTGAACCCAACAAAAGAACCTGAGGATCGACCTTCTGACAAGCCGACAGACCGATGGTCGCGACAAGGAAAAATAAGCGCAAAAGATCCCGATTTCTCATAGAGAATTCTTCGGCAGCTTATCAAAATCTCTGGAGCCCAAAATGGCAGCTCGGGTCCCGTTGCCGCCTCTTATGGACCTTTTTACGGTTCAAGTTGAGGCAGCATCAACGTCTATTCTTTCAGCCGTGGAGTAATGTTGAATTCCATCAACTTACCTGCTCGCATCGCTTTGATCGATGTCTCGGCATCCGGTTTCACGGTTTGCAAGGTATAGACGTAGTCATAGATGTTTTCGATCTTGGTTCCGTTGAACTCGACGATCACATCCTTCTCGCGAAGCCCGGCTTTTTCGGCCGGACTGCCCTTGGAAGAGCCGGAAATCAGGACACCACGAACGCCTTCTTGCGAGTAATCCGGGATGGTTCCCAGATAGATTCGGAAGCTTCGGCCTTCCATCCGCGAGCTGGCCGATCCGGGAACCTCTTTGTATTTCACCAAGGGGAGATCCGCAGCGGCCAGGGTTTTCGAGAACTCGTAAACAACTTCGGTGACCCTGCGGATTCCCTCGTTGTTCAGCAACTCGGCCCGATCTCGTGGGGTATGGTATTCACCATGGGCTCCCGTGAAAAAGCTGATCGAGGGAAGTCCCGCCAGATAAAAGCTCATGGCATCGGTCGGCACATAAGGATCGTTGGTCAAAGTCATCGGAAGTCCGGTGCGAAGAGTGATTTCTTCGGACAGACTGGCCCAGTGATCACCAGAACCCACGCCTTGAACCTGAATCGCTCCTTTGAGTCGCCCGATCATGTCCATATTCAAAGCCGCCGTGAAGGTGCTCTTCAGCTTCTTTTTGTTTTTTGCTTCCCAGTCTTTGACGAAGGAGGAGGACCCGATCAGACCGATTTCTTCGGCCGACCAGATTCCGAAAACCAAATCTTGAGCGCGTTTCTGACGATCCGAGGACACCTTGTGGGCAATTTCAAGAAGAGCCGCGACACCACTGGCATTGTCATCCGCGCCGTAGTGGATTCCGTTGGCTTCGTCAGGTTTCGCCAATGAGCTCCCCGACATGGCTCCTTGACCCAGGTGATCACCGTGAGCGCCGATCAAAACCGCCTTGGCATTTTTTCGTCCCGACGGCCACTTGGCAAGAACGTTGATTCCCGTCGACTTCTCGGACACGAGCTCGCTCTGAGCCTTCGCATAGGTCGATGGGAATTCGAACTGAACGATTTCACCGGCATCGAGTTTTTTCGTGACCTGTTTGAAGTCCTGACCAGAGACCTTCATCAGATCGTTGATCCACGCCCCACCCAGACGCCAAGCCGGAAGACTCGAAGCGGCCATATGTCCTTCGAAGCGAAGGGCTCGATTGGCCATGGGTTTGAGATCCGTCAGACCTTCGATGACGAAAATCCCTTTCGCGCCCGCCTCGCGAGCCACGGTCACTTTGTGTTGCAGGCGTGCATAGACATTCAGTTGATGACGACGCTCGGGCGTGACATCGGCGGGAAGATCGCGAAGCATGACGACCCATTTCCCTTGGACATCGAGGCCTTTGTAAGAGTCATAGGCCGGTTCTTTTTCCGTGGCCGGAGCCTTGATTCCAAAGCCGACAAAGGTCAGTGGCGTTTCATGGAGTTCGATCGAAGCCGAGAGAGAATAGGGTTCGGCTTCGGTTCCGATCTTGAGAGCGCGGGTGAATTTGCCTTTGAGTTCGGCCTGATTCGCTTTCCCCAGTGTCACCGATGAAGTGAAGTCGAAACGATGCAGGAAGCCTCCTTGCGGAGAGGCTCCGACGAGGCCCCAGGATTTGAAAAGATCGGCCAATTTTTTGGCCATGTTTTCTTCTTCGGGACTGCCCGCTTTGCGTCCCTTCAATTCCTCGGAGGCAAGCCAGCCGACCAACTGGCGGATGTCACTTTCGCGAATGTCTTTCGTCAGGGACTGAGGCTGCAAGGTGGCCGCTGGCAAACCCAAAAGCCGACGAGCCTGGGCATCGTCCCAGTCCGCGATCATAATCTGGCTTTCGCCCTTTTCGTTTCGATGAGTCCAGGTCAAGCGATGCCCATCCGGAGAGTAAGCGGCAAGCCCGTCAAAACCATCATCAAAGGAAACGCGCACGGGATCTTTGGTGCCCTCGGCATCCACGATGAACAACTCGAAATTCGCATAACCCAAAACGCTGGAGGCAAAGATGATGTAATCACCGCTTGGATGGTAGTACGGCGCCCAGGACATCGATCCCAAGCGGGTCACCTGTTTTTGGTCCGACCCATCGACGTTCATGGTGAAAATTTCCGCTTTGCTGCCTTCGGGATTGAAACGGCGCCATGTGATCTTTTTCCCATCGGCGCTAAAGAAAGGTCCGCCGTCATAGCCCTTGGAATCCGTGAGCCGCTTCACGCCGGTTCCGTCGGCTTTCATGATGTAGATATCCATCATGTAAGAGGGATCGCGCTCGAACAGTTTTCGATCTTCGTCAGAAAGTTTCGACGAATAGCCTTCGCGATTCGAGGCAAAGGCAATCCATTTCCCGTCAGGAGAATAAGAACCCTCGGCATCGTAACCTTTTTCACGGGTCAGCCGTTTGACCTTTTTCCCTTGCAGGTCGGATTCGAAAATATCGAAGTGCTCGTCATAGCTCCAGCTATAGCGGGACTTCACGGGATTTTTACGCTCTTCGAATTCCTTTTTTACTTTTTCCGGAATGTCTTTGTCCAGATGAGTGGAAGACCACATCACCTTTTTGCCTTCGGGGTGAATCCATCCGCAAGTCGTCTTGCCCTGGCCCGTGGAAATGCGATTCGTCTTTCCGGTTTTCAGATCGAGGATGAACATTTGATAGAAGGGATTCCCTTCGTCGCGCTCACCTTGGAAAACCATCTTGGTTCCGTCCGCCGAAAAATACCCTTCGCCAGAACGGGGTCCAACGAAAGTCAGTTGTCGCGAGTTTTGAATCAGCGAGTTGGGCTGATCGACAAACTTCGCGGTCGGTGCGTTGGTCGAAGGTTTTGCAAGAGCGGCGATCGAGAGAAAAAGCAGGTATGTTTTCATCATTGTCAGAGGCTTGAACAGATGTTAGTTTCTGTCAAGGCATGGAGAGAATAGAAAACCCTTTGAAAACGGTCACATGTCCCACTGAAGCCGTTTGCGCAGGGTGTGATTATCTCGGTCTGACTCTCGACGCTCAGCTCTCTCTGAAAAAGGCGGAGCTCGCGGCCCTTCTCTCTTCGCAATCCGTCACTTTTCCCAATATTTCAGTTTGGAGTCCGGGCACACATGGCCTTCGGGATCGACTCGATTTCACCCTTGAAGAGGGTCGTTTTGGCCTTCGGCACAAGCAGGAATCCAGAATCGTCGATCTCGAGGAATGCCCACAACTCAGTCCGGCTCTGCATGACTGGTTTCTGGAATTTCGCCAGCGCCTCCCCGCCCTTCGAAAGGGCTCGATCCGGTTACGAGTTTCACCGGAAGGTCAGCGCGGTCTGTGGTTGGATCTGGCCAATATCGACATCAAAAATCTGATGGATGAAACCACTTGGTTGAACTCGTGGTCCGACGACGTGATCATTGAGATGGGTCAGCGTCGAAAGTTTCTGCGCCGATCAGCGAACACTCGTCCTGAACTCGTGGATCCCCTCTTCCTGCCTTGGTTTGAAACCCGCTGGCGGGATCACAAGGTTCCTCTTTATGGACAAGTGGGAAGCTTCACTCAGCCAAGTCTCGTGGCCAACCGCTGGATCGGAGAATGGATCCAAGAGTCCGTCGAACACGCAAAGCCTCGCCGGATCACCGAACTCGGAGCCGGCCAAGGGAATCTGAGCTTCCCCGCTCTTTCGGGAGAGGCCCACTTGACTGTGTGTGAGAGCGATCGCCCGGCCCTGGCTGGTTTTGAAAAGACTCTCGAGGTTCTTGCCACCGAACAAGGGATTGATCTCCGCGATCGGGTGACGATGGAGGCCGGTGACTTCCTCCGGAAAAGCTCGGAATCCCTGCTGCAGGCCGATCTGCTGATCGCCAATCCACCGAGATCAGGATTGAAAGCCTTCTTGGAGCCGCTTTCTGGTGCTCAGAATCTGTCGCAGATTTTGTATATGTCTTGTCATCCCGAGAGCTTTTCCGAAGACGCTCCCCGGCTGCAAAAAGAGGGGTTTCATCTGCAGACGCTGACCCTGCTCGATCAGTTCCCGCAGACCAAACACTACGAAGTCTTGTCACATTGGATTCGTTAACGAAGCGACATCAGCTTGACGCCCGAGAGTTTTCCCGAGAGATCGACCCCCGTCAAAAGTGACAAGAGTGGCAAAGGCAAAAGCCCCGTGCCGACGATCAAAGTCGAACGGATGAAAACCCGCAATGGATAAAAGGCTTTCATTCGCTCGGTGGGCTGTCCAAGACGCAGGTCACAGGCCCATTCCCCAATGGAAAAGCCGAAAAAGACCCTCATGGTCAGCAGATACATCCAGGCCGATGCCAGAAAGACCGACACAAAGACCTTCAGGGTTCCCATTTTCAAAAACGTCCGGAAAACTTCGCCAAAGGGCGAATGCACGATGAAGGCAAAGGCCACCAGAAAGAAACAGCTCATGGACAGCAGAATCAGGCTGTCGATCAACATGGCCATGAATGACCACAAAATCAGTTGATGACCCTGGCGCCGAGCGCCGCCGCGAAAACCCGCGACCTGATCCCAGCTCAGTTGACCTCGGCGATAAAGGAACAAACGATCCAAATTCTCGATCGGCGATGGCCGTGGCGCGGGCGGAGCTTTCGGCCGAGGCAAAGGAAAGGGCTCTCCTCGCGGCACAGGGCTCTGCAGAGTCGGATTGACCGGGGTCGATGGACGCGGGGAGTTCGGCTCGATGATCATGAGGAAATCTTAGAGGGAGTTTTTCCTCGACGCGATTTAAGAAAAAGAAACGGGGCCTTTCAGCCCCGTTTTCAGACTTTGGTCCTAGCGAACCCCACCGGAGACATCCGGATCAGGGGTTCCCGTTCCGCCCTCGGACGGCGGGATCGGAGGTGGCGGAGGTGGCTCCGGCGTACACGTCGGATCGGCTGGATTCGCGACACAAGGATCGACTGGCTGACACTTCGGCAAGCTCGGATTGATATCGCAGTCGTCAACCGGCGGAGTCACAGGAGGTGTCGTGACTTTTTTGTCTTTGCTCTTACACCACCAGAGGAGGCAAGACGCCACACCGGCCACCAAGGCCCCACCGATGATCCAAGGCCACCAGTTGGTTTTCTTTTCTTCTTTCGGAGCAGGGCCCAGCAATTCGTCACCGCAAGTCAGCTTGCCATCAGCGCCTTTGCGCGGCGGATTCCCGTCATCGCAAATGCAGGCTTTGGATTCAGCATTCCAAGTGGATCCCGCGCAAGTCGCAACACAGTTTCCACCATCTTCAGCCGGGGCTGTGATGAACTTCTGCAAAGCCAAACGACGTTTACGGATCTCGTCACAAGCCGATTTTTGCTCTTCACGCTTTGCTTGGAGTTTTTGTCCAGCTTCGCTATCGCAAACCGCTTCAGCTTGAGTGATGAACGAATTCAAAGCTTCCAGCTGTCCTGCGATCTTTTCATACTGATCCGCACGGAGCTCACCCTTTTCGTTGAACTCGAGAGCTGTGCTGTCGCCTTGGGCGGCCAACCAGGATTCAACGATCCGACGGGCATTGGCCGTATCATTGGCTCCACCCAACGGCGATCTGTCGGCACTTCCGCACTCACGAGTCGCATGGGAAATCTGCGCTTGAGGAATGCAATGAGCCTGTCCATTCGATTGGAATCCGTAAACGAGCGGATTACACGGGAAGGACCCCGATGAACAGTTTGAAGCCTTCGGGAACGCGGACGAGAAGGTGTCTTTGATCTGCTGGTTCCACTGCGCGCGTCCCGACTCGACACCACCACAAGAGTAGTTTTCGCCATAGGTGGCAACCCAGCCCGCGACGATACATTGATCACCGATTTTCGGAACGACTTCACAATAAGCCGGCTCCCCCATCACCCAGCGGGCGATGATTTCAAAGGCTGGATTCATGACGGACGAGGTTTTTCGAGCTGGCTCCGCAACCGGAGTCAAAACGAAAGCCGCTTTTCGGGTCAGATAACTCAGATGCAAGAGATACTGCGCCCGTTGCTTTTTGTTGAAAGAGGCAAACTCTTTCTTGGTCAAAGCGATGGAAACGCGCTCGTTCTTGGGTTTGTACTTTTTGACCAAATTCTTCACGTAGTTGTCTTTGGTCGTGAGTTTCTCGACGAACTTTTGCGGATTGTAAAAGTCGGCGGTCGTGAACTTGACCGAACCGATCTGAGCGTAGCCCTCGCCGGTCGTCAAAGTGAAGGACTGGCCGTCTTTCGTAAAGAACAGGCGAAGTTGCTCGTTGCCGTCATTGTCTTTGATGATCGAAGAATCAACCTTCGGCATTTTCTCATGACGATGCTCGGACACCCAGCTATCAAGCTGTGAACGCATCGGCTCTGGATACCAAAGTCGGAACTTCCGGTGGAACTCGCCGACGGTCAGGCCATTCTTAGGGTTGTCGAACCCCGCCATTTTTAAGAAGCGTTTGAACTCTTCCTTTTTAGCTGTGCTCGCCTGGGCTCCTTGAGCCAAGGGAGTCATCAACATTGTCGTGCACGACAATGTGGCCGCGACGGTTCGGAGTCCTCTAAGGAAATTCCATTTCATGGATGACCTCTTTCAAAAAGTGTCTCTCGTTGGGACCTTTCGGCCAAATCCACAGAGAACTTGAGTTCTTAGCCCTGTCTCGAAGCTAGACCTTCGACCCAACGCTCGAAATCCGTTTTCTGCCCGATGATAAAGTCGCGAAATTTCAGACGAACTGTGGAATCCTGCACCCCGACCACCTGGGCCTTGATCCGGACCCCCTCGCAGTCGGGAAAAGCCACTTCGACGAACCGAAGGCGATCAGCCTTCCCCCAGGATCGGGAGAGTCGAATCCGACAACCACTCAATGACAGGGACTCGGTTTCGCCCAAATGAATCTCGTCCCCGACCAAACGGACCGGTACTCGATAGTCGAATCTTTCGGCGGTGGGACCGAACCACCCCTGACGGCGATCGATATAGGGATAGCGGGCGTAAAACAAAACGATGAGCACGCTGCAGGACAAAAAGACCGAGAAAAGGACCTGGATTTCCTGGGCCGTCCCCAGAAGCCCGGTGCCTTCGGATTCCAGCAAGGACGAGACATTCAAGGTGATGACCATGAACAAGGTCAAAACCGCCAGCAACCAAGCCGTTTTATGATGGATCAGCAGCAAAATGCCGCTCAGGAACATCAGCCCCAACCAAAGCCAGTCCAAAAAAGCGATCCCGGAAAGCAGGGAAAGAGCATCGGGGAAGGAACGAATCGACTGCCCGCCAAGGAACAGACTCAAAAGAATATTCCCGAATGGCGCGATCAGAAAAAAGATCGCCAGTCGTCGAAGCGCTCGCGGTTGAAGAGAAGACCCGGATCCCATGCGAAACCCCCTCTTAGATCCTCGCTTGAAGACCTCGGCGAGGCAAGATATTCTCCACTCCATGCCGACAGAGACGATTTCCTCCGCCATTACTTCCGCCCTTCAGTCAGGTCCTTTTCTTCAGGTCGAGGTGCTCTACACCTTCCTGGGCCTCGAGCCCTACTTCCTGCTGGGACTTTTGGTTCTGTCCTGCTGGCTGTTTTACCGCTTCTTCCTGCGTGATCTGTCCGAAGAACGACATCGCAACCTGCAAGGGCACTTCAAGGTTTTGGGTCGTCACTTTCTTTTGTTGAGCGTGTTCTTTGCGTTGTTCGTTCTGGCTCACCAAGGGGCTTCTCAGTTGGGTGTCCAGGACCGGGTGGCTCCCTACTTTGGACTCTTCGCCTTTCTGTGGGGGATGATCGTTTTCGTCAAGGCCTGCCGACTGTGGGTTCTGCAGTATCTGTTTCTGCAGTCCACTCGCGAGGGTGTTCCGCTTTTGATCGTGAACGTTTTCTCTTTGCTCTTGTCCATCGCCATCGCCTTTTGGGCGATCTCTCGTCTCTTCGGCGTGCAGCTCGGTCCCTTGCTGGCCACGTCGGCGGCCTTTTCGATCATTCTCGGTCTTGCTCTTCAGGACACTCTTGGAAACCTGTTTGCTGGAATCGCTTTGCAGTTCGACAAGAACTTCGAGATCGGTGACTGGGTCGAGGTCACTCAAGGTCTGCAAAAAGCCGTGGGTCAGGTCAAAGAAATCAGCTGGAGAAGCGTTCTCCTGGTCGGCATTTCCGATGAGTTGATCACGCTGCCGAATCGATTCATGGCCACCGCGCAGATCGCGAACTTTTCACCTCCGGATCAGCCCATTGTTCGCAGCCAGATTTTCCGCCTCCCCTACGCGGCCCCCTTGGAGCAGGTCAAAGAGCTGCTGGAGCGAGCGGCCTCCGAGATCTCGGAGATCCGGGGGCTTCCGGCACCGCATGCCTATGTCAGCGACAGTTCAGATTCCTGGGTCACCGTGAAATTGATTTACTTCATCGACTCTTACGGCTCTCAGCACGTGGCTGGGGACAAGGTTCTCCGCAAAGGAATTGACATTCTCTCCAGGCATGGCATCGAACTGGCTCGGACCCAGTATCAGATCCGCCAAGTTGGAGAAGAAACCCATGTTTGAGCTCGATAAAGCCGTTCGCATCCGCAAGGACATCGTCCGAGCCGTTTCCGATTACGACATGATCCAGGCCGGGGATCGACTGATGGTCTGCGTTTCCGGCGGCAAGGATTCAAGCGTGCTCCTGGCCCTTTTGACCGAGATCCAGCGCCGAGCCGAACGGAAGTTTGAACTGGAAGCGGTGATCCTCGATCAAAAGCAACCGGGTTTCCAGGCCTCGGCTTTCCGGGCCTGGGTGGAATCCATTGGCGTCAAACTCACCGTCGTCGAGCGAGACACTTACTCGATCGTGACCGAGAAAGTGAAAGACGGAACCTATTGTTCACTGTGTTCCCGCTTCCGTCGGGCGATCCTTTACGATCATGCGGTTGAAAACGGATTCACCAAGGTGGTTCTGGGGCATCATCGTGATGACGTGATCGAGACCACGATGTTGAACCTGTTTTACCAAGGCAAACTCGCGGCCATGCCGCCGAAGCTCAAGTCCGATGACGGCCGCAATATTCTGATCCGACCTCTTTGTTATGTAGCCGAGACTGACCTCGCTGATGTCGCCCATGCCTGGCAGATTCCCATCATTCCGTGCAACCTGTGCGGCAGTCAGGACGGCCTCAAGCGCAAGCGGATGAAACGACTGATGCGAGAACTCGAAGTCGAAATTCCGAACGTCTCCGCTTCGATGATGAACGCACTTTCGAACGTCAAACCCTCTCAGCTCCTCGATCGGGATCTGTGGGACTTCGACTCCCTCAAGAAAGAAAGCGACGCTCCTTCTTTCGAGGAAGCCCTCAGAATTTAAAGACGTGTCTTAAAGGCTTTTCTTACGAAGAGCGTAGCCGGCCCCATAGACAGTGACGATCTCATGGTCAAAGTCGGCGATTTTTCGGCGCAGGCTTACGATATGAGCATCCACCGTTCGATCCGATACGCTGACGTCCTTCCACACATGAACAAGGATTTCTCGACGGGGCAGAACGGTGTCCACGTTCTGCAGGAAATAGGACAGCAGCCCCACTTCCAGGACACTGAGCCCATAGGCCTTGCCCTCGACTTCCACCTCCATCTTGGAGGGACTCAGCTTCAGATTTCCCAACTCCAGGTTTTTTGGACGACGCTCTTCTAGGCGGCGGATCTTGGCTTGGACCTTGGCTCGCAGCTCGGCCATGGTGAAAGGCTTTTCCAAATAGTCGTCCGCACCGACATCATAGGCCTCGAGCTTTTCTTCGACGGTGCGACGGGAACTCAGAATCAAGACGGGAATGTGGCGGGTGGCCTCGTCACTGCGGATTTGGGCGGTTGCCCAGATCCCATCACGAACAGGCATTTGAACGTCGAGAATGATCAGGTCAGGACGCTCACGTTTGGCCGCGAGGTAGGCCTCTTCCCCGTTTTCGACAGCAATGACCTGGAAGTCATGAGCCAGAGTCTCCGAGAGAAGGTCTCGAATACTGGAGTCATCATCTGCGATGAGAATCCGATAAATGCTCAGACGGCCCCCGATACCCTTGTTTATTGTCAGCAAACGATCCCTCCCCCTTTTAGGGTATTCAAAGGCGAGAAAACGTCAAGATCCAGTGAATATAAACGAACATAAAAGCACGGCATCTTTTTCATGCATTTGACTTATTGTGTCACAAGCTGAGGACTTGAGGTATAAGTCCGCTTTCAAATTGAAGAAGGAGACTTATGAAAACCGCAGTCCTGAGCCTTTTGGCCTCTCTGAGCCTGGCTTCGATCGCCTCGGCTTCTATGCCCCAATATCCGAATATGAATGGCCAAAAAGGCGTTCCCAACGTCAGTGTGACTTATCTGTCCTGGTGTCAGGGGAATACCGTCGTGACAAAACAAAATGGCATCGAACGACGCGTTCAATGCGAACAGACCCGTCAGATCTGTGTCAAAGAAGAGCATTGGGTGTCCGATGTGCAAATCTTCGTGACCGCCAACTGCCAATATCCTCGATAATCCAAGGAGAACTATGAAAACCGCAATCTTGAGTCTAATGGCGTCTTTGAGCTTTGTCTCGATGGCGTCCGCTTCGATGCCTTTGTATCCCAACATGAATGGCCAACCTGGAATGCCAAACGTCGATGTTTATTATTCGTCCTGGTGCCAGGGGAATGCCGTCGTCTCGAACAACAACGGTTACGAGCAACGCATCCAGTGCAACGAGTTCCGCAAACTGTGCGTTCAGCAAGAACGCCGCGTATCCGCGATGCAAATCATCGTCTACGCAACCTGCGAATATCCTCGCTGAGCTTCGTTTCAGCGAATCTCGCGAAAAGCCGGATCCCAGTGGATCCGGTTTTTTTTGCCCATTCTCTTTTGTTCAATACGTCGAACAATCATTCCATATTTTGCCATCTTCTCGAATCCACTTTCTTCGAGTAAGTTAAGACTCAAGAAAGGAGAGCCACATCATGAAAAAGCTCCTCTCCACTCAACGAAGCGAAACTCCACACTGGGTCGGCGATGGTTTTCCCGTTCGCACGATTTTCAGCTACAACGATCTGGGTCGCGAGATCTCGCCTTTCCTTTTAATGGACTATGCGGGTCCCACCGAATTTCCTCCGAGCCGCCACATTCGCGGCGTCGGTGAACATCCCCACCGCGGGTTCGAGACAGTCACCATCGTCTATGAGGGCGAGGTCGAACACCGAGACTCCTCTGGCGGGGGCGGCCTGATCGGCCCTGGCGATGTGCAATGGATGACGGCGGCTTCAGGCTTGGTGCACGAAGAAAAGCATGGGGCCGAGTTCGCGAAAAAAGGCGGCCAATTCGAGATGGTTCAGCTTTGGGTGAACCTGCCGGCCAAAGACAAGATGACCAAGCCAAAATACCAAGGCCTCCGGAATGCACAGATTCCCCAGGTGACGTTGGATGGTGATGCCGGAACCCTGCGCGTGATCGCCGGTGAATTTCAAGGCGCCAAGGGGCCTGCCGCGACCTTCACGCCGATCGAGCTGTGGGATGTGCGCGCCAAAAAAGATCGAGACCTGAAGCTGTCATTACCGGAAGGTCATACGGTTTCGGTTTTCGTTCTGTCCGGAGAGATCGAAACTCTCGATGGGCGAAAGCTGTCCGATGCCGAGATCGGTGTCTTTGAGCGAGAGTCTACCGAACTTGCGTTCAAGGCCACCCAGGACACCAAGCTCCTGATCCTGGCCGGAAAGCCTCTCGGCGAACCGGTCGTGGGATACGGTCCTTTTGTGATGAATAGCATGATGGAAATCCGTCAGGCTTTCGATGACTTCAATGCCGGTCGTATGGGGCAGCTTGGAGAAATCGAAGGCTCCGAATCGTAAGTTCAATCAATATGCGCGACGAGTCATAGCTTGCCCCAAATGCCTCGTTCGCGCAGTTTATGACGTCTCTCTGATTGGTCACTTGGCGCAGTTGGTAGCGCGTTTCCTTGACATGGAAGAGGTCACTGGTTCGAATCCAGTATTTCGCAAAAACTGACCTCCTCCCCGCAGGGAAGAGAAACACAAAAGCATGTTTCTCCGGGTTTCAGCAGCACTGTTCTTTTTTACCTCGCTCTTTTACACCATCGCGGCCGAGAACCAGCCGACGCTGGCGCGGTACATCGTTGCCGGTGAGGCTTATGGCCAGGGCATCTGGTATTCCCTGCGCGGCAGCTACCGCTTTCACGAGCGCGGCATGGTGAATATCGGTTATAGCTACACGGAAATTCCACCTGCTGATTCAAGCGGTAAGTACGCAAGCTTTCACATCGTTCCCATTTCGTTTTCCGCGTTCTGGCAACTGCCGTTTACTACCTGGCCGATCCATGCGGAGATACTTTTTGGTGGCAACGTGATGATCGGTTCGGATCGCACCGAGCGCAGCGGCGTGCGGGCGACTGTCACAGGCCAGGCCTTTACCCCCATGGCGGGGCTGGCTTTCGCCTGGCTCCCCCGTGAGAGCGGACTCGTGGTGCGCTTTGCCTGCTATATGTTCCAGGGTATCGACAGCCAGGGTATCGAATCACGGCGGCTGCCCTGGCTCGGCGGTTCGATCGGTTACGCTTTCTAACTGCGCCCAAACCCGAAGGTTTTGCCGGCAGAAAGATAGGGCCCCCAGTTTTGATAGGTATTCAGTCCATAGAGCGTCGCCGAGAGCGACATGATAAGAAACGTATCGCGATCGATAAACTCGGCAAAACCAATCGTCGCCTGCAGCGAATAGACAATCGGCTGGTCGGTGGTTTGGCTGCTCAGCGGTTTGAAGCGTCCCTGGTAAGTCTGGTTGATCTCCGCAAACAATACCGACAAGTCGTCGGAGTAATCGCGTAAGACCCACT
>JAHBUU010000007.1 GCA_019637895.1 Pseudobdellovibrionaceae bacterium
GGAGCTCTTTGGGGTTGGTGATTCTGAAAAGAAAAAGCCCGCGTTCGGGGTTGCCGAAGGCGGGCTTTTGGGATGATCGAGAATGGGCCGCTCTTTAGTGGCGGCGGAGGTTGCAGAAGCTGCTGTTGCTTGGTGCGCCTTTGAAGTCCCACAGGGACAGGAGGTACATTTCAGAACCGTCGGCGTTTGTGCGCATCCAGTAGTGGAGGTTTGCGGATTCCGAGGCGATGAGGACATGGCCTTGGGTGGTTTCTTCGCGAACCGGATGTGGAGTTGTGGATCTGGAGCGGATCTGTTTGAACATCTCTTCGCCAGTCATGCCCTCATAAGGATCGCTTTTGGCGAAAAAGTGGAAAACGCCGTTGAAGTGCATGGCATCGTCCTCGTTGCGCCACAGGATGAAACCGCCGTGGTGCTCTTGATTCGGATTGATGGATCTCATCATGTAATAGCAGCTTCCGGAATAAGAGGCTGTCGGACCGGCCAGCAATGGATTGAATTCGGTTCCTGAAGAGAACGAATTCTGGATCTCTTGCATCTTTGGAGTGCAGCCGCCGCCGGAGCACAGGTTCACTTCGTTCGGAAGGAAATCAGCGAAAGC
Source organism: Pseudobdellovibrionaceae bacterium (assembly GCA_019637895.1). Classification (GTDB taxonomy): domain Bacteria; phylum Bdellovibrionota; class Bdellovibrionia; order Bdellovibrionales; family Bdellovibrionaceae; genus JAHBUV01. Next base: position 602 of record JAHBUU010000007.1, read on the forward strand.
GTTTCCTGCCATCAACATCGAGACAAACAAAATGCCGGACCAAGTGGATCTCATGAAACCTCCTCAGGTTCTACCGACTCAAGCGAGCCTCCAAAATCCTAGGACGGCCATTCCTGTGACGGAAGAACTTTCGAGGACTACGTTGCAAACCGTCAGGATTCGACGGCGGCTCAGAAGCGATAGAACAAGGACAGACCAGGGCTCATATAATCCAAGAGCGCAGGCTGCCAGCCGTTGTTAAATAGAACCTGCAGCCCCTGATCCAAAATCGAGAGATGGAAACGCAACCAAATCGATTGCTCGTTCGGAAGCTGCCGCCCCACCGAGATCGCATAACGAACCAGGTAGCGCCTCAGGGTCGCATCGTAATAGGCCTCATCATCGTACTTGCCCGAGCTCTTGAAGAAAAATTCTTTGTGATCAGTGGCGGTTGCCCCAAAGCCGATGGTCATCGGTTGAAGCAGCCAAGCCTCGGACTGCAGAGTCCAAGGAGTGTATCCGTACTCAATGCTGTATTGTCGAACCTCACCGACCAAATCGTCAGGCGTCCACCCTAAAGTGAAACCAACCTCGTGCTTCTGATTGAACGTATGCGAAAGACCAACCTGATACCGCCCCAGATAAGCAGCGGTTCCCAGGCTCACCCCGAGATCCGCCTGTGCCGGTAAAGTCGCCAGCAGGCTAAAAGCCAGAGCCGGGACCCACGCTAACTTCTTGGCAACGAGATCCTTCGCAGAAAGACAAACTGTCTTTCGCAGGATCCAGCTCAAGAATCGCATATTGGCCTCCTTCAGAACGAGGGATCGTGGCAAGGCGGATCGAACCCAAATTTCGTTGTGTCCCAGCATGCAGATGCCCGTTCAAAGCAAAACGCAGATCGGGCGCGGCAAGCATCATCGCTTCGAAGTCGGCGGACTCCGCATCGGTGAAATGGGTTTTATTGTCATAGTTGACGTGCTGAAACAGATAGGTCGGCTCGGTGGCGCTGGCTAGCTCCTGAGCGGCCCATTGCGGATCAAAGCCTTCGACCTTTTGGAACTCGAGCGAATTCGAGTTGTAGAGCACGATCTTGCGACCGGCATAACTGAAGCTGGTATTGAACTCGCCGAAAATTTTGCGGTACATGGGAATTCCCGCTCCGATGGCATCATGGTTTCCGATCAAGACGACATAAGGATGACGAAGCTGCCCCATCGTCCGCACAAAGGCATCGAACTCCACATTCAAACCGATGTTTGTGAAATCACCGAGATGAATCACGAAATCCAGATTCTGGGTGTTTAACCGATCAATCGCTTCTTCGAGACCTTTGTAGTTCTGATGGGAGTCCGCTAACAGGCCGATCCGAATCAGCCCCGTTTTTCCAGCTCCCTGAGCCACCAGCTCTTGAATGGTTTCATGATTGTGGTTCTCCACGGAGGTCTTGGTCTGGCTTCCAAAAGGCGTATCCACTCCACAACCACTAAGGAGGAAGAAGAGTGCTGCCAGCACCCAGATTGTGATCATTCGGCCGAACTTCATCATTCCCTTTTTATCCAATCCCATGATTCAACGTATAACATATCATTTGCATTGCAAACAATATGTGGTGTAAAATATCTTGAAATGAGACGGTCTTTCAGCCAGGGTAAGGGGGACGCGATGAAAAAAGAGCAAGAACACCGCATTCATTCCTGTATGAAACCCTTCTTAGGGTATTGCCTTTATAAGGCCGCACAACTGCTAAAGGGCAAACTGGAAGATTCCATCAAAGAGCACGGTATGGTGGTCCAACAGATTGGAATCCTGCACATTCTCGGCGCCACCGGACCCATGAGCCAAAGCGTGATCGCCGAGGCCATGGAAACCGACAATGCCTCGATGGTGCGTTTCGTGGACGGTCTGGAAAAAAAGAAATACGTCGTCCGCTCAAATGACCCCAACGATCGCCGCATCCGCCTGGTCACCATCACGCCTCAGGGCCGCAAAGCTCTGGAGCAAGTGCGCGAAGTCGGCCGCGAAGTCGAAGAAAAGTTCATTCAGAATCTCACTGCCGAAGAAAAAAAGGCGCTGAAAACCATCGTACCGAAACTGATCACTTCGGCCAGCGGCTCTTAAGACAGGCTCACCATCACGGCACCCGCCAGCGCGACCAGCACACCCGCCACTCGCAGAGTCGAGATCACAGCCGTGCCCGACATGAAATCCCACAGCAACCCGAAAAGAATCTGGGAAGCCACCAGGATCACGAACGTCTTGGAAGCACCCAGGGCGTGGACCGCATAAGGAACACCCATCACGAACAACATCCCGAAACATCCCGGTAACAGATACCACCAATGCCACTCATCGATCTTGGCGACACCCTTTCCCTGAAAAACGAAAACCAGGGCGACCACCAAGGCCAGGGCAAACAGAAAGCCGACCGTGTTGTTCAGCATCCCGGCCACCGGCCAACCGTATTTAATCCCGATGGATCGATTCATCACCGACTGAACGACCGTTAATCCACCGAGCACGAAAGGAACCAAAAAAAAGATGATTTTCATTTTCTCATCTTATGTTCGTTGGATGCCCCTGTCATGCCTTCTTCATTGACCTTTCCCGTAACCAGAGCGAGCTTTCGGGAATGCAGATTTCGATGGAATCCATTTTATTGGGCACGATCGGAGGCCTTTCCTCTGGGGGCGCGACCTGCCTGGGGACCTTGCTTTTTCTGATTCCAACCTGGCGTGGGAAAAAAATCGATCACTTGATTTCCATCGAGTTCGCTCTCGGAATGATGCTGGCGGCTTCGGTCTTTTCCCTGCTCCTGCCCTCGCTCAGCGAAACATGGACCGGCACCGACCTTGGGCACTTCGCCGGCGCCTTGGTGTCCATCCTCCTTGGTGTTCTGTTCATCTCCCACCTCGGCAAGATCCTCTCTGACTTCACATCGTTCAAAGGCGATAGCCAGCGGCCGGTGCTCTTCATCGTGGCCATGATGCTTCACAATCTGCCCGAGGGGGTCGCTCCGGGCGCCGCCTTGGCAGGGATGAGCCTCGATCAATCTTTGCCCATTATCGGCGCCATTGCCCTGCAAAACTTGCCCGAGGGTTTCACCACGGCTCTCGCCTTTCGCGCCCTCGGCGCATCGACCGGAGTGGCCGCGCTCGGCAGCTTCGCTTCGGGCGGAGTCGAACTGATCGGCGGTGTGATCGGTGGTTCCTTGGTCGGAATGGTGGACGGCGTCCTCCCCTATCTGCTGGGATTCGCCGGAGGAGCCATGATCACAGTGTCCATCCGCGAAACCTGGGAACAGCTTTCGATCCCACAGAATCGCAAGCGGGCGTTCGTTCAACTGCTCGCCGGTGCCTTTCTGATCCTTCTCTTCAGCGCTTTCACCTGATCAAACTTTGAACAGGCCTGGGTCTTTTTCAGAGAGCAAAGGCCTCGCTTCGCTGTCGATTTCACCCATGATAAAACCGGGTCCATGAATCTGCTGACTTCCTTCTTACTCCTCTCACTGCCTGCGATGAGCGCCATTTGGGGTACAAACGACGTCAAGCCTGTCCTCCAAGGAACGGCCGCTCAAAAAAAGGCGGCGGAATCAGTCGCCCAGCTCGTGCCGAAAACTCTGATCACCACCAATGCCGACGGCACTCGAAATATCGAAACACAAACGCTGGCAGAAAACTGGTATCTGTGCCCGCAAGAGCCCTGGGCGAAAATGCAAAGCGTGTTCGTCAGTTGCACGGGCTTTCTGATCGCACCCGATCGCATGATGACGGCCGGTCATTGCATGGTGAATTTTGGACGGGCCACAAACGAGCGCACTTCATTTTGTTCGGACTTCGTCTGGGTTTTCGGCCTGCAGGAAAATGCCGCTGGCCAAGTTCAAACAAAAAATATTCCCTCAGATCGTTTCGCCGACTGTGAAACCGTCATCGAAGCCGTGCACGACTCGGAACCGACAGCCGATGGCAAAGTGATCTTTCGCAGCGATTACGCACTGACAACCCTGAAGACACCCTCTTCACGGACTCCCTTGAAGCTGTCTCCGGTCGAGCCTCGCCTGAACAAAGGCGCTCCTGTTTTTATGATCGGCCATCCCCTCGGAGCTCCGCTCAAAATCTCCAAAGGCAAAGTCATCTCCACCGCCGAAACATTTTGGTCGACCAGTTTGGATTCTTTCCGTGGAAATTCGGGCTCGCCGGTTTTCAACTCGGCCATGGAGGTCATCGGCATCCTCGTCCGAGGCTATCCCGATGGTTTGAACGAAAACACCGGCCTGACCTGCAACCGGATCAATCGCTGCTCCGAAGACGGCTCCAAATGCGACTCAATCGATCCCCTTTTCGTTCCAGGCGAACACGTGCAAAAGCTGCCAAGACAGCTCCTCGAAAAGCGCTAACACATCGCATAACGAAGACCTTCATCTAGCCACTGTCCCCTGTTTAGGGGTACCTCCAGACGGTCATGCTTGGCTTTGAAATCGGCCGTTTGGGCCTCAAGGAATCAATCGATCGGATCGAGGTCCTCAAGGACGTCTCGGTCTTTCCGCTGGATGAAACCGGCGACGTGATCCATGAGGACTCATCCACCCACGAGGCGGCCCGGGAAATCCGCCTTTTGCTTCAGCGCGTGCTGGAGCTGAATCCTCACGATTTTCTGCAAAAGATGCGCGAACTGTTTTTCCATCTGTTTTCAGTGGACCATTCCCATTACCGAGATCTGCTGTTGCAAGCCGCGCGCAAGGAACCCGAAGCCACTCGTGACTTCTGCCTGAGCTTTCTGTTTTCCGACGATGTGATTTTCATCGACGATCAAAAGAACCTCTCGGACCTGTATGACGTTTTGTCATTCATCGGCATCGAAAAGATTCCCGCCGAATCCTTGCGCCAAGTGCGGGATCTGCTGTCCGAGCCCTTCTTTCGCCGTCCTTCACTGCATGCGCGAACAATCCGTTTTCTGGCGCCCGTCTTCGTCGCCGAAGACATTCTCGAGATTCGCACTTTGTACGAAATGGACCTCGTCCCACGGGATCTTTTGCCGTGGTCCGAAGTTCAGTTCATCTTTGCCAAGCTTTCGCTGCCAGAGTCCTGGCTTGAAGAGCCCATCGTTCGCCCGGGACAGCATCTGGACCGCGTTCGCCCCGAAGACCTCGAGGACATTCGCTGGGCCGTGGGTCTCGAAGGCACCCCTCTGCAGATCATCTTCAGATACCTCGGTTGTCTCGTGGCGGCGGGACCGGACGCGACCGAACTCTTTTATCAAATGAGTGAAAAGCTGCCCGAGACCGCTTTTCACCGTCGGCTTTTCGAGACCACGGGGCAAAGACTCGCCTTTGAGCGAGCCTTGCTGCTCTTGCGCGAGGACATCCTGAGGGATGTTCATCGCAGCCGCGAGTGGATCCTGGGAACCTCGGAAGAGATTTTCAACCCGGCGGGTCTGCCAACACCGCTGACCCCTTGGCCCGCACGCCTGCGTTTTCTGCCGACCCTGTGGACCGAGTTCGCGAACCCCATCGACCAGAGCGACTTTGGCCAGGAGGCGCAACCCGAGATCCAACAGCTGGACCTCATCGCTGAGCGCGTGGCTCGCCTGATGGGAAAACATCCTCTCCCTTCGGCGGACGACGTCATCGAAGCCGAAAACGCTTTCAAAGAGTTCCTCGTGCAATGGGACAAGCTCATCGCAAAGCTCTGCCCTCGCCTGGACATCCTGCCCTAAGCCCGACCCCAAAAAACAAAAAACCCCTCGGGCACGAAGCCCGAAGGGTGCTGGACGGTCCCGGGACGGGTCGGTCGCGCCCAGACAAGAAAGTCATCTGTTCCTTACTCCCCTATTTTAGAGGGATTCCCTGTGAATGGAATTTTTCTTTCCGAGAGCGAACCAGCCGGGGAATGTTGCGGGGACTGTCTAACTTTTGGTGGAGTTTCTCTGTCATGAGTTGAGACGGAGCCATGGCAATCTCGACCTCCGCCGAGGCCGCCATGGCTCTCGAAGCCGCGCCCATCGTGAAAAAAAAGGAATGGACCGAAGGCGGGCTCGACAGAAATATGGTCGGGTCTAGTGCCTTTTTCGAAATCCCTCCTCTACGATGAAATTGAGGGGGGACTACGAATGCCTCGTCTAATCGTATTGCAATCATTGCTCGTGACCTTTTTCTTGGTCACATTCACATCCTGCTCACCGGTGAAGTTTTCTTCTGGTGATCAATCGGTTTCAGTGACACCGACAGGACCAACCAGCCAGACGATCCAGTGCTCGCCGCGGATGAATGGGACTCTGACGTCCATCACTCTCGCACCGGGCGCGACGAATCCGACGGTCACCGCAAACTGTACGCCGAATACAGTGACCTACGACTGGACGGTCACTCGCAACGGCTCGCTGGTCAATGTGAGTGGGCTTTCGGGTGGATCCTCCACTCCTGACTTTTCCGCACTGAGTGACGGGACCTATCTGGTCTCGCTGACGGCAACCTCTCCGGGTTGGACGGCTTACCAGCAGGGCACACCGATGGAAGTCATCGTCCAGACTCCGTCGGCTGTGAACGATGTCAGTTGTCAGCCTCGCCTGAACGGAGGCCAAACGGCCGTCACCGCCAACAGCAACTATCCGACGGTGCAGGTCCTTGCGAACTGCGTTCCTTCGGGCTCTTCGGTGACTTGGACGGTCAAACGAGGCGGCACAACCGTAACGATCCCCGGTCTGACCGGTCCTTCTTCGACGCCAAACTTCTACACTCAAGGTTCCGGCACTTACGAAATCACGATGACCGCGACCTACCCTGGATACAATTCCTTCACCCTGCCAAGCCCTCTGGTGGTGACGGTGACTCCTCCGACGGGAACTCCGGTATCCTCGTCGCATACGATCTCGGTCAGCAATAACAAACTCGATATCCTCCTGATCATCGACGACTCGAAATCGATGTTGACGGATAACCAACGCCTGGCCGCCCGACTCACGGGCTTCGTGAATGACCTTTCGGCTCAGGGTTTCGACTGGCAGATGTGTGCAACTCTGACTCGCGCTCAGCAGATCCACACAGACTCCCCTTGGTACTGGGGAGCTTCGTACAAGTGGGTCGGCAATCCAAACGCGGTTCCATGGATCCTAAAGTCCGGAACAGCAAATACGGTCGATATCTTCACGAACACCATCAACAAGATCGGCGCTGGCTGGGCTGGAACCGATGACGAACGAGCCATCAAGGCCGCTTACTGGCATTTGTGGAACGGTGAGCCCGGTGTCACGGGAACTTCCGGTTGTTACCGTGAGGATGCCGGACTCGCAGTTCTGATCCTCTCGGACGAAGACGAGCGCAGCATCGGTGGTGACCTCAGCCAGGTCTATTACGAATCTGAAAAGAACAAGCCGATGGAAACGGACGATCTGCCACAGACCTACGTCAACTACGTGAAGTCGGTCTTTGGAAATGCAAAACGCTTCAGCGTGAACAGCATCATCGTTCGCCCCGGAGACACCGCCTGCTTGGCCTCTCAGGATGCAGAAGGATCGAAAGCTCACTACGGCGTCCACTACGCCCAGCTCTCGAACCTGACTCAGGGTTATGCCGGAAGCATCTGCGATACGGACTACTCGACGAACTTGAACTACTTCAAGGATTCGATCATCCGAAGCCAGGCTTCGATTCCTCTGCAGTGCACTCCAAGCGGAGCCGTGACTGCGGTGGCGAACCCGAACTTCGCGCACTCGTCGAGCGTTCAAGGGAACTTGCTGGTCTTCAACCCGCAGATCCCGGCTGGCACAACAGTTAACCTTCAGTACACTTGCCCGTAAGAGAAAGAGAGCAGACGATGAAAAAACTCATTCCCGGATTCTTGTGTTTGGTGGTTCTCGCGGCGGGCGGAACTCTTCTCTACAGCCGGCTGCAACCGAGCCTCGAGAGCAAAGAGCCTGTTTTCCGCACGGTTCAAGCCGTTCCTGAAGAAGAGGCCGCTTTGCAATTCCCTCCTTCTGGAGCGGGCGAGGGCGATTTCGCGATCGTCAACCGCGACCGTCTGGAGAAACTAGCGGGTCAGCCCTACGATGGCCCTTCTTATGCGATCAGCGTCGTCGAGATGAATCAGATGGTCGCCGAAGCAAAGCTCAACCACGCTTCGGGCAACCGTCTTCCAGCCAACGCGACTCCTGAACCCGTCCAGAAAAAGAAACGCAAATAGAGGACACTCTCCCCTTTTGCTCTGCGGTGCAAAACCACCGCGGATTTCAAAGCCCCTGCAAAGGGGCTTTTTCTTTTTCCGCAACCCAAGGTCATGGTACCTTGCGAGGATGAAGACGTTTTTGCAAGTTTGCCTGTCCCGCTCTTGGGGTGGGCTCGAGATGGTCGCAGGAGAGACGGCTCGGTCGATGAAATCGAAGGGCCATGCCTCGTTTGTCGTTTGTCCTCAAGGGTCTCCTCTGGCTGACTACTGCGCAAAACAGGGAATCCCGATGCTGCATATGGAGCTGAAGAAACGGCCAGCCCCATTTTTGTCGATGAAACTTCGTCGTTTCATCGAAGACCAAGGCGTCACCGATGTCGTCATTCATCAACTCAAAGACCTTTGGATCGTGACACCCGCCCTGTGGAAACTCTCTGGGGTCAGGGCCATTGGCTTTTCGCACACCTTCCTCGATTACAAAAAAAAGGATTTCTTCCATCGGGTGCTTTACCGTCGTTTGAATATTCTGATCGCCTTGACTCAACGGCACCTCGAAAATTTATTGATTCATCTGCCGGTCGAAAAGTCCCAGATGCAGATCATTCCGAATTCCGTCGATGCCGAGCAATTCCACCCTTCAAAAAAAACACCGGGCGTTCGCGAACAGTTCCATGTTCGAGATTCCGAGGTTCTGATTGGAGTGATTGGCCGCCTCGATCCTCAAAAAGGGCAAATTGAAACCGTCGAAGCCGCCCACCTTCTGAAACAACGAGGACTCGGCTTCAAATTGATCTTTGTCGGCGAAGAGACCAAAAACTCGCCCGGCCTCGGTGCAAAACTGAAGGCCCGCATCCAAGAGCTTGGCTTGCAGGACGAGGTCTTTATGACGGGCTTCCTCGAAAATCCCGATCGCGTCACGGCCAGCCTCGATATCTTCGTCATGCCTTCTTATGCAGAAACCTTCGGGAAGGTACTGCTCGAAGCGATGTCCTCTGAAGTGGCCGTGGTCGCAACAGATGCCGGAGGCGTCCCCGATATTCTGGCGCAAAACCACGAAGGCCTTCTGGTTACACCCAAGGATCCCATCGTTTTGGCCGATGCTTTAGAGACTCTGATCAGGCAGGCAGAAAAAAGAGCCGAGTTCGCGCGCAACGCCCGCAAGCGCATCTTAAAAGACTTTTCCACGGATGTCGTGAACCGGCAGTTGGATCAGCTTTTCGGAGTCTGAAGGTTCGCCGCTTTTTCCTGAAGCGCGATCATTCGCACATAATCGACGAATTCGGGATCCTCGCCTTTCAGCAATTCCTCCAGGTTCGTCGAGAAATCCTCGCGCCGACACCATTGACGGATGTAATCCTCCCAAGACGACCACAGCCGCTGGGTCTGAGGCTTCATGTTTGGCTCGTAGACCAAGATGAAGGCTCGTTCGAACAGCGAGATCAGAATTTCGAAAACGATTTTTTTCCGCTCGTGCTGCTCGGGGTTCAGGTGATTGTTGATCGACGATTCCGACATCAGCCGGAGGTCGGCGTTTTCCAGCAACAGCTTTGAAAACTCGGCGTACTCGTCCGACAGACGTTGATAGATTTCCTCTTCTTCGTTTTGCCGCTCCCGACGCTGCTCGAGAATGAAGACGCCGATCGCCAAAGGCAGACCGACCACGGTCACCATATAGCTGGCCAGCTCCCAGCTTTCCAAAGAACCGAACTCCATCGGAATTTATCCTATCTTGTGGCCGTGGACGCAGGCGCCTCGGCCTTGAGTTTCGCATAGACCGCTTCCAACGAGCGGTCGAACTCAGCCATCAGATCGGGCCATTCGTCCGAACTTCCACTGAGACCTTTAAGCTCCATCTTTTTGCAGATGGAGGCAAGGTCATTGAGACCCAATTGGGCGGCCGAGGACTTCATCGTATGGGCGAGTTTGCCCACAGACTTGTCGTCTTTCTTTTCAATGGCTTGACGGAGGTCTTTTTCACGATCAGGAGTGATACGCAGGAAAATGGCGACCAAGTCTTGGTACAGCTCCTCGTCCAGATCGTTTGGACGAACCGGAGTTCCTCCTTTGGCCGTCGCCGCAAGCACTGGCGCAACGGATGCTTCCGACTTTTTAGAGCCCGATTTCATATCGCCCATACCAAGATAGCTCCTCACTGTCTTTTCCAACTGCTGCAAATCAACAGGCTTGGTCAAGTAATCGTTCATTCCCACTGACAGACAACGTTCTCGTTCGCCTTTGATCGCACTGGCGGTCAGAGCGATGATCGGCGCGGCCTCCGCCTTCTGACCAGCTTCCCCACGACGAATCCGTCGCGTGGCTTCGAACCCGTCCATCTCTGGCAAATGGGCGTCCATTAGAATCAAATCAAAAGGATTCGCTCGCAGCTTCTCTAAGGCCACGACTCCGTTGACCGCCGCATCCACCTCGAAACCACGACGCTTCAGGAAGGTCACCACCAGATGCTGATTCACCTCGTTGTCCTCAACGAGCAGAACACGGGCTCCTCCACCTTCACCGGAAAACGTCAATGCGCCCAGGGGCTGAGGAGGAGTCACCGGACTCACCGTGGCCTTGACGGCCTCGAGGCGTCCCGGTCGACAAGGAACGGTAAACCAAAACCGACTGCCCAGTCCCACACGGCTCTCGACTCCGAGCTTCCCGCCCATGGCCTCGACCAAGTGGCGACAGATCGCAAGCCCCAAGCCACTGCCACCGTAATGACGAGAGGTCGATGAGTCCGCCTGCTCGAACGGATGGAAAATCCGGTGCATGGAATCGGTCGGGATGCCGATGCCGGTGTCTTTGACTTCAAATCTCAGGGCCGGACCGGGCTCGACCCGCCAGCGCAGGCGCACCTCGCCCTCTTTCGTGAACTTGAGCGCGTTCGACACCAAATTCTGCAACACTTGACGGACTTTGACCGGGTCTCCACAAACCGGAACGACCACCTTGGGCCCATCGACAATCAACGAAATTCCTTTGCGATCAGCGACCGGACTGAAGGCCTTTTCCAAATCCAGCACCAGATCGTGCGCATCGAAGTCCGTATTTTCCAGCTCGATCTTGCCCGATTCAATTTTGGAAAGATCCAGAATGTCGTTCACGATAGACAACAAGGTCCGTCCGCTCGCCTCGAGAGACTCCACCAATTCCTGTTGTTCTTTGTCGATCTTGGTTTCACGCAAAAGACGGGTCAGACCCAAAACACCGTTCAGCGGCGTTCGGATCTCGTGACTCATATTCGCCAGGAACGAGGATTTCATTCGAGAAGCCCGCTCGGCCTCGTTCCGTGCGACGATGATGTCGCGGTCGAAGCGACGCAAACGTTCGATATAAAAGACCACCAGGACAGACGCCGAGATCAACAGGATCACGGCCAACATGATGGCGGCCACGTCGAAACGCAGAATCTCGGTCTGAGAATCCAATCGGGTATCGAGCTTGGCCTGCAAACGTTCGCGCTCGTTCAACTCGAACGAATAAAGGGCCTCGCGCAGGGCCTTGTTCACCTGCATCAGTTCGGCCCCATTTAGCATCGACCGAGCCCTGGAGTCGTGATTACGCAGCAGATGCTGTCGGGCCTGTTTCAAAATCTCGAGTTTGCGATTCGCATAGGCCTTCAGAGAAGGAACCTTGGTCAGCTCGGTGCCCGCCTGTTTGAGTTCGACGTCGAGATTGACCCCTCCCACACTGAGACGGTGTTCAATTTCGAAAAGCCGATTGGCATCGACCCTCAGCTTAAATAATTGTTCTTCAGAAACGCGATAACCTTCCCAAAGATCAATGAAGCGTTGATCCGTCTGATAAGAAAGAACTGTCACCACGGTAAAAAGAGCGACGGAAGCAAGGGCGGAAAGTCCGGCGATCCGAATACCATGGCGGAGCAGGAAAGGTGCTTTCATCGATGCCGCCTCATGATGATTCAAAGTTAACACGGCGACCCGAAAAGGCTTTAGAAGAATTCTTCAACGATCCTTCAAGTCACGGTCACTTGGACTTTGGACAATTCATTGTCACAACAACAGGAGGTTGAATTTATGGAGAACATGGAAATGAATTCCGACTTCCTCGACTACCAAGATTTTCATTTTCGGCAGAGGGCGAAAGACTCGCACCCAGCGCCGAAAATCATGATCGTCGAGGACGACGAGGTGGCGCTCGAGGCCCTTTGCCGCCAGATTCGCCGCTATGACCCCGCCATCGAGGTCATTCCGGCTCAATCAATGAGCGAGGCCCAGCAGTTGATGAAGCAAACTCCACCGGATTTGCTCATTACCGATTACTATCTGGATAGCGACAGCACCGCCGTCGATCTCCTGCGGCTCGCGGAGAAAAGCAAGAAGCCCGTTTCGGACGTCCTTGTGATTTCCACAGGCGCGCCCCTCCCCGCTCTCTTCGCGGCTGAACGCGAAGGGCTGCGCATCAAATTTGTGAAAAAGCCGGTGGACCGGTTTCTTCTTTATCGTTTTCTTCAATTCGATCTCGACCGAGGGTACTACCTATGACAATATCGATCGCTCAAATGGCTCCCCAAGACGCAGTGGTTGGAGGTTTCATGACCGCCCGGATTCTCCTTGTTGATGACGCCCCGGAAATCCAGTTTCTCGTGCGTCGCACATTGGATAACCGATTTCTGGTCGAAAGCGCTGGCACCCTCGAGGAAGCCCGCAAAGCCTTGGCCAAAGGACTCTTCGACCTCGTCTTGCTAGACGTGGTTCTGCCGGACGGAAACGGCTTCGAGTTTTTCGAAGAAATGCGCCCGTCCCTGGGTGAAACTCCCGTTCTTTTCCTGACGGGCCTCGATGACATGGACAATAAGGTCAACGCCCTCCGACGGGGTGCCGACGACTATCTGGTGAAACCGGTCGATCCTCGTGAGCTGCAAGCCCGCGTGGAAGTCCGCCTGTCTCGACGCAGCAAGTCTCCGGAGCTCAGCTTCGGTGAGCTTAAGGTCAATCTGGATCGCTATGAGGTGAGCCTCCGACAAAACGGCGCGGAAAAGCCCGTTGATCTGACGCCACATGAACTCAAGATCCTGATTCGTCTCGTTCAGAACCGTGGTCGCGTGCTCTCACGCAATCAGCTGATCGATGAGGCTTGGGGTGCGGGCGTTCACGTCGAAGAACGGACCGTGGACAAACACGTTTCGTCCTTGCGTAAAAAAATCGGTGACGCTGCCGGATACGTCAAAACAGTTCCTGGGTTCGGGTATATGTTCTCGATCGAGAAAGACGAAGACGCGAACTAGTCGCTGCAGTAAATAGCTAATATGTATCAATAAAAGGAGCGGGGAGACCCGCTCCTTTTATTTTTGGCCCCCCCCATGAATAGGGGGACCAGTATTCGACGAAAGCTCATTTCTTGAATTGCGTACGACCACTGATCCTGCATATAAAAACAGCATGGCCACATTTCTTTTCAAGATTCTTCCCGGTAAACAAGAACTCCTGAACACGCTCAGCACGAGCTATCCAGAGGCCGACCCCCTGAGCCTCTACACTCACATGTGGCTGCGCCTGCTGGGCACGACCCTTGAGGACTCTGTCGAGACTTTTTTGCGTCGCCTCGATATGTCCAGCGGTCGTTTTCTGCTTTTGATGTTCTTGGAGCTTCGTTCCCAGGGAATGAAGCCGTCGGAAATCGCGGCCAACCTGAGCGTCACACAAGCCACGGTGACCGGACTGATCGATGGGCTTGAGCAAACAGGCTTCGTCCAACGCCGAGAGCACGAAAAAGATCGTCGCGCCTGTGTCGTCACCCTGACCGACAAGGGCCAGACCTTCATCCGGGAGAACCGCCCGCAGTTCACGAAAAAACTGTCCGAGATCTACTCGCCCCTGGCGACCGAAGAACGACAGCAGCTCATCACCCTGCTGGAAAAGCTTTTCCAGAGTTTGAAGCCCGCTCCGATCTCATCCTGAGACGACCTCGACCTTCGTCCGTCGGAACCTCCATTAAGAGCCCCTCTTTTTTTGCCGAAGAGACTCTTACGGAATCCAAACGAAAGGACGTCGAATGAGTCAGTACGATATTCCGAGTCTTTACCAGTTTCTTGTTCAAACTCCGGAACAGGGTCTCCGCAAGATGCTTGTGGACAACAAGCCTTTCTCGGAATCGCATTTCAGTCTGTTGATGAAGGTCGTGAAGAATAGCAACGAAACCAGTTTCGGTGAGCACTTCGACAAGAACGACTTTCCAAAAGTGAAATTCGGCCCTGCCGAACAAAAGCTGAAAGAAAAATTCTGGGCCGATTGCGTGACCTGCCTGAACAGCCGCGGTCTCTTGAGCCCCGCCCAAAAAGCCGCCGCTTAAGAGTCGGTGGAAAAAACGAATCAAACGCTTCTTTATGCCTTCGAGGGATTCGAAAAGGATCTCTCGGAGGAATTGTCCCTTGGGAAAGCTCGAATCCTCGAGCAACAAGGGCGTCTCTTCGTTGTTGAAAATCTGCTCGCTCGTCCCGTGTGGGCTCAGGCCTGCGGATACAACGCCGTTCGTGCCACCCCGAAATCCATCACGGAATCCGTGAAAGTCCTGCGCGACCTTGGTGGGAAATGGGCCTGCGCTTCGCAAACCCGACATCGCCGATCACAACTGATTCAAGAACAAGCTTATCGTCCGCGCCCTCCCCAAGAGATCGAGTTCCTGGGCGAGGTGCCAACCGCGCGCTGGGGTCTGTGGGCTTTGCTGGACGATCAAACACTGATCGCATCGGCTGAAACCGATTCCATTTTTCCTTTGGGCGAAGTGAGGATCAAAGAAAGCGAAGCTCCACCATCGCGAGCATACATGAAACTGTGGGAACTCTTCACTCTTCATGGAATTAAGCCGCCACCGAAAAGCCGAACCATCGACCTTGGCAGCTCGCCGGGAGGATGGACCTGGGTCCTTGCAGAAATGGGATGTCAGGTCCTTGCCGTCGACAAGGCGCCGCTCGCTCCCCATGTCGCCAAGAATCCTTTGGTGAAGTCGTTAAAAAAAGATGCCTTTAAGCTGGTACCAACCGAGACCGGACCGATCGATTGGTTGTTCTCGGATCTGATCTGCTATCCGCCGAAGCTCTTTGATTTGGTCGGCGTCTGGCGCGAGGCCGGGGTCAAAAATTTCGTCTGTACGTTGAAATTCCAAGGGCGCAGCGACTTTGAAAGCATGGCCCGTTTCCTGGAAATTCCCGGCTCCTGGATCGTCCACCTGTGCGCCAACCGGCACGAGGTCACCTGGGTCTGCCTCGAAAAAGGCAAAAATTAAGTCATTCCAAGGCCTTAAAAAACCTTGAAAAGTCATATGAGAAATGACATCTTGTGGCTCGTTTCAGCCGCGCGGGTGGTGGAATTGGTAGACACGCTGGTCTCAGAAGCCAGTGAGTAACATCGTGGGGGTTCAAGTCCCCCCTCGCGCACCAATCGTAACAGTGGTCGAACCGCCACGGGTTGCGAGGGATAGATTTCGAGGTTCACAATCACTAAATTTTGAGTTTTTGGGGTTTCCGGTACTGGAATCAGTTCCGGTCGCCTTGTATTGGGTTGGAGGCAGGGTGGGCGCTTTTAAGCCCACTCTGATCTTGGTTGGATGGATTTCGGCGAACTCGATGAGATTCGAGTAAAGAGGCCGACGGTTTTCCGTTGGCGTTTCCTCAAGCCGAGAAATCGTGGATCTCAGTTTTTCAATCAACCCCATTTTATCAATGGCCTGACCTTTAAGGCTTGTCGATTTCGACAAAAGATCCTTTCGCAAATTTTCAAACTCAACGACCTTTTTATTTAACTCCTGAATTTGGCTGTAGAAGCCATCCGCAGGAACTTCCGGTGGTAGTTCTGAAACCCTTGTCACCAAATTCTGCGAACGTCTTTTCTTCTGCTCAATTTCACTTTCAATCGTTTTGATCCTTCCCTCTAGGGCCGGGATTTCCGAATGATTTGATGTCGCATAGACCTCAAGCCACCTTTCGATAAGATCCGGCGTTTGCAGAAGATCCTTAATACTTTTAATCAAAATGTCTTCCATACGTTCGGCTCTTACGGTTTCCACACGGCATCGTTTGTGTTGGCTTACACCATCGCTATGGAGCTGTCTTGGATGGGCATAGTAGTGATGCTTTCGGTTTTTACCGTGAGCGGACTTTCCACCTAGCTTTTTACCGCACTCGCCGCAGACAAGTCGCTCCGTCAGCGGATAGGGATACTTTTTCCACTCATCGGGCTTGTGCTTATTTTTATTGGCAGCCAATTTCTTTTGAACCTTCTCAAATAATTTTTTGTCTACAATGGCGCTCCAGCTCGCTGGGACGACTTCGACCTCATTCTTCGACTTATTGATCTCTCTTAGTCCAATGTAAGCGCGATTCGTCAGAATCCGAAAAAGACTTGGTACAGTGAAATGACCACCACCTTTTTCGATCCCATGCTTGTTGGTGTAGCGTTTGGAAAACACACCTCGACGAGACATCTCACGGCACGTTTCGCGGACTGACCCTACTTCCAAGAAGGTTTTAAAAATTTCTGTGACTGTCTTCGCTTCAGTTTCATTCGGCAGTAGTTCGCCAGGACTTTTTGGATTGCGATCAAATCCTAGCGGTATGCTTCCGCCATTCCAAAGACCACGTTTTGCACGAGCTGCCCAGTTTGCAGAAATGCGTTCCGCAGTTTGCTTGCGTTCGTACTGCGCGAAGTTCATCAAGTTAAAGACCATCATTTCGCCCGCCGCAGTCGTCGTGTCGAACTGCTCGCGAAGGGTGATGAATCCCGTGTCGTGCTTTTTAAATAAATCCCATACTTCGCAGAAGTCTTTCAAAGACCTGGAAAGTCGTGACAGCTCGGTTGATAAAATCAAGTTGATGCGCCCAAGTTTTATGTCCGTCAGTAACCGCTGGAACTCCGGTCGGTTCATATCCTTTGCGGACTTATCATCGCAGTAAAAGTCCACGATAACGCCCCAACTGGAGTCTCTACGATTTTGTCCGTCCACGTATTCAATGAGTCGTTGGCGCTGACTGACCAAGGAGCCGTCCTGGATACGAGCTTGTTCTTCCGTACTAACGCGAAGATAAATACCGATTCGTTTCATTAGCTGGCCTCCTTGTAAACCAAGTCAGTCTCTTCCTTAGAGAGAATTTGGTCAATTTCTAGCAACGTGCGCACCACCGCACAGGTCACTTGGTCCGCATCATTTTCACTGGTGGCAATATATTCGATTTCTACAATCTCAAATGGTTCATCAAATCGACTCGCAGCCTTTTTCTTTGGCAGCTTCGACTTCATAAGATCCCTTACTTTTTATTCTAAACGATCCTTTTTCATCTCAAGAAAACGAGCATCAATTCTTCTACAAATACCTTTCCTAAGTCCTAGCCCCTCCTATTTCCTCACATACAAAATCACTTCCACCACTGAACCCGCCTCGTCCATTGTCTTTTTGACCAGGCAGGAGACCCCTTCCACTAACAACTCGTTGTGTGGGAGGGGTCTCCTGCCGACCAAGGCAAAAAAGCTTTGGATGAGGCGGCTGTAAATCGCTGAACTTACTTTTAAAAAACTGTCTTCTCAGGTGTTCGTTCTTTCATAGTGAGCCCGCACATTTTGTCTGCAAGATGTGCGGGCTCATTATGCGGCATTTGCCTTTTCTGGCTCTGGAATCGATAGCAGTTCATTCAGCGTTGAGGTTTTACTTCCAGCCATGTGGATGTTCGCCATCTGACGTGACCCCTTCCAATTAATCCACCCCAATCATACTATTTGGGGTGAAAAAGAAAGGGTACGAGCTATGGCCAAAGGGAAGAAGCACACACCGGAGTCAATCGTGAAGATCCTCCGAGACATCGAAATCGAACAGGGACGAGGCGCCAGCCAGGAAGAGGCTTGCAAGAAATCCAGCATCACTTTGCAGACCTTCTACCGCTGGCGGAAAGAGTTCGGAGGCCTTCAGATCGACCAGGCAAGACGACTGAAAGAGCTTGAGAATGAGAATCTCAAGCTCAAGAAGCTGGTCGCAGACCTTGCTCTTGATAACTCCATTTTGAAAGAAGTGAACAAGGGAAACTTCTAAGCCCGTCGAGAAAGCGCGAAGCGGTCGAGTTTGCGATCGAAAGATTCGGGATCTCGGAACGACGGGCGTGCGGACTCTTAAGTCAGAATCGCAGAACTCAGCGTTACACGGTTCAATTCTCACCAGAAGAGGATCGTTTAACAAGAGACATCATTGAGCTTGCAAGCACTCATGGTCGCTATGGCTACCGTAGGATCACGGCTCTTCTGAGGGATGCGGGCTGGCGAGTGAACCGTAAGCGCGTCCAAAGGATCTGGAGACTGCATGGTTTAAGGGTCCCGGGTAAGCAGAAGAAAAGAGCCAGGCTTTGGGATCAAGAACACTCCTGCATCCGACTTCGCCCGGAAAGAAAGAACCATGTCTGGTCCTATGACTTCGTGATGGATCGAACCAGAAACGGAAGGCCTTTTCGGATGTTCAACGTTATCGATGAGTTCACAAGAGAAAGTCTAGCGATCAGAGTGGGACGAAGGCTTCGATCAGAAGATGTGATCGACACTCTCGGAAAACTCTTTGTCGAGCGCGGAGTTCCGGAGCACGTAAGATCGGACAATGGATCTGAGTTTATCGCAAGTGCGGTGAGGACTTGGTTTAAGAAGCTCAAAGTTCAGCCACTTTTTATTACTCCGGGGTCTCCATGGGAAAATGGCTATATCGAATCGTTCAATGGAAAGCTCAGAGATGAGCTTCTCAATGGAGAGATATTCAACACACTGAAGGAGGCAGAGATCATGATCGAGAGATGGCGAAGGCACTACAACACAAAAAGACCGCACAGCTCGCTTGGATACAGACCACCGGCTCCGGAAACTTTTGCACCTACTTCAAAGCATCTTGAGGTCCGACTAGTCGCAGTGTAACTGGGATAACAATTGGGGTCTTGTCAGATCAGCTTCAAAACTCAAATTATTTGGACCTAAGGGAAGCGTCGCCACTTTTTTTAAGGGCCAGCTCCAGGTATCAAGATTGTTTTTAGTCTGAAGCGTATCGCTTTCAAAATCAGAAAGCCTGCGCTTTTACGCAGGCCTCATGGGCAGTTCACTAGTCCCATACGTAGCGGGGAAAATGAAGCCGTCGTTCTGAAATTCTAAGTATTTTAATGCTTAACCCGCTCCAGGAGCAGCCCTTTCGGATTCAGGGCGCGAGAGCGTCTCTCCGAATAGATCGAGCACCGCTTGCCATGCACGCGCTGCATGTTTGGGATGATAGCCAACGCCGGGCACAGTGGCGATGGCATGAGCGACATCCCCATCATCGGTTGCTTGACGCGCCCAAAAAGCATGCTTGGCTCCTCCGTAAATATTCACGCGCCAATCGATTCCGGAATCCTGGAGTGCTCGACCAAACTTTAGAACTTGGTCGGGGGTGCAAATGGGGTCTTCGGAGCCAGTGCATAGCAGGAGAGTGCTTGCCACATTAGTCCAGTCCTTGGCTTTCACTGCTGGTAAGCCGGGATGAACGACGGCAATGGACTTAAATGGAACGCCGGTTCTGGCAAGTTCGAGCACGATGCGTCCACCAGCACCGTAACCAAGAGCAGCAAGTCGGCGGGGGTCGGCACCTGGTATCGCAAGAAGGTGGTCAAGCGCGGCACGGCCGATCGTTTGCATTCGCCTGTCATCGGCCATCAGCGGCATGATTCGGGCAAGCATTTCGCTCGGTCTACCGAAGTACGACTGGCCACCGTGATAATCCATCGCCAACGCTATGTACCCGCGTGCCGCCAGCTCGTCAGCGCGACTCCGTTGATAGTCGTCGAGGCCAATCCCGTCGTGTCCAATCAGGACTGCTGGCCATGCTCCCTGATCTTTCGGGTGCGCAAGATGCGCGACCATCTTCAAGCCATCAACATCATAGGTCAGCTCACGCTTGATAATCATATTCACCTCACATCTTGATGATAAGTGAATCTTCATTTACTATCTAGAAGTATGGGGAGGCCGAAAAAAATTAGTGATTCTCAAATCTTGTCAATGGCTTTCGAGGTCATTTCTCTTGAGGGTTTTGAGTCATTTACCTTGGAGCAGGCGGGAAAGGCAACGGGGCTTTCGCCCGCAGCACTCGTTAAGCGATTCAAAACGAAAAAGCGTTTGGCTTTTTTAGCAAGAAATCAAAAATGGGACGAAAATATAGCGAAAATGAACGCCAGCGAGATTGCGCAGCTCAAAGGTCTCAATGGGATTTTCGAATTCCTTCGGCTGATCGCAAAGAGCGTGGATTCAAAGAGGCTGGGTGAACACGCCCGATGGCTTGGAACCGAGGCGGACGATTCGAAAGCTAAGAAAAAAGTTGCGGCCTACTTTGCTGAAACTCGCAATATTTTCTCCCGTCTAATTCAAGAGGCGGTCTCAAACCAAGAAATCAAGATTATTGGTACCCCAGAAAATTTGGCCATTACACTTGAGGCTTTGGTACAAGGCTCGATCTTTCAATTTGCTTTTTTAAATGAGCAAAACATCGGACGGCATCTGGCGAATCGTTTCCAGTCTGTGCTTGGACCATTGACGCTTACTGCGCAAGATAATGGCGCTTTATAGGCAAATCCCCATGAAGCCAGCGAGCCCAATTTTAAACCTGGCTTGTGGATCTCCGAGTTCAGAATGAGCCGAAAGGCACGCTTAAGTGACTTTTAGCGGCTTTGGGGAGTGTTTGTTCGGTAGCGCCTGGCCAGGCTTCTTGGGGATTTGTTTTCAGCTAGTTACGCTATAAACCACTAGCCAAGTTTACAAAGCGCAAATTCTTTGCGATGTCCTCTAAAATTTTTGGAAGGGATATGAAATCAGCAATTCGTTTAGCTTTTGGATTATTTAGTCTGTTTCAGTGTGGAGAAGCTATGGCATTAACGGCGCTGCCAGATCCGCAGATTATTTCGAGACCCGCTGTTCAATATATCGGCATCGAGATCAGTCATGTACCTGGCGATGAAAAACCCGCTCAATTGTGGGCGAATTTTTCAAAACGAGAACATGAGATAAAAAATGTGTCCGGTCCCGCCGTGGGAATTTCTGGTGACTTTGAGAATGTGACTGCCAAATATGCGGCTGCCCGCCAAGTTTCTGAAACATCATTTGTCCCTGAGGGCATGACCGTGATTCAAACGGAGGCAGGGCAATATGCGGACTTTAAGATTAAGGGGCCAATCTCACAGCTGTTCAAAGCCTTAGACTACATTTACGGAGTTTGGATTCCAAGGAATGGCTACAAAACAAATGGTGCGGGGATCGAAGTCTATCCTGAAAATACAGACGTCGATTCGCCGGATTTCGAACTTCATTTGTTAGTGCCTTTAAAACGCTAAGGTTAAGAGTTTTAATGAGTCAAAAAATCGTATCGCAGGAAGAATGGAATAAAGCACTACTTGAGTTCTCCAAGAGGGAACTTGAGTTCAATGCTGCGAAGAAGAGGCATGCTGAGGAGCGCCGAAAACTTCCCTGGGTTAAGGTCGAAAAAGAATATGTTTTTGACGGCGAAAACGGAAGGGAATCGCTTTCTGATCTTTTTCAAGGCCGTAGTCAGCTCATAATGCAGCATTTTATGTTCACTCCAGAATGGAAGGAGGGCTGTTCTGGCTGCTCAGTCCAAGCCGAAGGCGTTGATGGAGCCCGCTATCACTTTGAGCCTAAGGATATTTCATTCGTCGCTGTTTCTCGCGCCTCCATCGAAAAAATCTCGAGTTTTAAGGAGCGCATGGGGTGGAAATTTAAGTGGGTCTCGTCCGGCCGTAGTGATTTTAATTTCGATTTTCACGTTTCATTCACGAAAGAGCAGTTGGCAAAAGGCAAAGTGTTCTATGACTTCGAAATGCGCGACGTCGACATGGAAGATATGCCGGGACTCAGCGTTTTCTATAAAAATGAAAAGGGTGAAATCTTCCGAACCTATTACGGGGGTGATGATTCACTGCTTGGGGTGTGTAATTACTTGGACCTGACCCCAATTGGAAGGAATGAGAAGTCCTATTTTGATTGGATTAAACATCACGACAAATATTAAGTAAGCGCACCTAAAATCCCTCGTTTTTAGCTTGTCGACTGTCCATGATATTGTGTCTTAAAGTAATCTTGAAGCTATTATGAACCGCTACCGAATTCTGGTGGCAGTTTCAATTTCGTCGAGCGGCTTTCTGGCGGGCAAAGGCCTCACTGCTTCCAATTGTTTCAGCGACCCTTACCCAGGACAGTAGATCCCGGTATAGACCCCGCAATTCAACTCCAGAAAGGATTTTAGCCTCTGGATAGCACTTGTGCTCAAATATAAACAGCGCAAACGGACAGTCAAGGTGTTCGTCTACTTGTTCGGCTCGCGCACCAAATAAGTTTGGTTCTTCGGGTTCTTCTCTCTCAGTGGTGGGTTTCAGGTACTAAAGTCAGTTCCGGTTGCCTTGTATTGGATTTCGGCCAGAGTGAGCTTGCTCAATTTCGATATCTCGAAGGATCTGAAAAGAGGGCTTCAGATCGGTTTTTATTCACAGCTCAGGGAGCCGGTCTCGACCAGTGTTACGCACTCGTGATCCGCACAGGAGTCCGAGCTTTGTCCGACGATCGCTTTGCAGTTTTGCGATTCACACTGATAGGGATCTCTTTGCACCAGGGCTTTGCAATCCTTTGACATGCACCATTGCGGATTCATGGCCGTCACGGCTTTGCAATCCCAGGTATCGCAAGTCGCGGCATTATCGAAAACCAAAGCCTTGCAGTCTCCGGATTGACAATCCAGCCACTGACTTTGCTCGATCCCTCCGCAGTCTTTAAGGGTCAAAGTCGTTTTCATCGTACCCGTCTTCGTCAGCAGGTAGGCGGCGCGATCGATGTAGGTCGCTTGGGCATAAACTCCCACGTATAGAATAAGTACCGTGAAAATAAACTTCATGAATCCCCTCCCCCAGAAATCATCATAAGTTTTTTATTCCCGCAGTCAAAAAACCTTTTCACTCGGACGTCTTCACGGACCTTTCACCGGCTCTTCATCCAGCCTCTTTCCTAAAGTGCCATAATCGGCCCCGAGTGAAGAGAATTCGGCATTCAACCGGGGCCTGATCGCCCCAAAACACCATGCAAAGGAGTCAGCTATGGCAGACGAAAGAAGGAACTACGGTTCAGGATACGGAAGGACGACATCCAGGTCGGATGAGGATCAAAATCGACGCGGGCGCTTTTCTTCGCGCAGCGAATACACGGGTGATGAATATCGCTCGGACGAGCTTCGCTTCGAATCCGACGACGAGCGCGGCGCAGACCGCAGCTATGGCCAACAAGGTGAATACCGCTCCCGGGCGTCCCACTTGGACGATCAATTCCGTCCATCTTCTCAAAGCGACCGCTGGCAAAGACGCATGCCCCGAGGTGATCTGTCGAGCGGCTCCACCACCGGTTTTTATGGAACGGAAAGAGACACCTACTATGGCACGAGAGCCAGCGATACTCGGGTCAGCCACATCGGCAAAGGCCCCAAAGGCTGGAAACGTTCCGACGAAAAAATCCGCGAAGAGGTCTGTGAGCGTCTCGAACGTGACTCTCATATCGATGCCAGCGACATCGAGGTCTCGGTCAAAGAGGGTATCGTCACTCTTTCCGGAAAAGTCGAAGACCGCCCGACAAAACGTCATGCCGAAGACATCGTCGAATCCCTAACCGGCGTGAAGGACGTTCGCAACGACCTGACGGTCGATCAAAGTTTCTTCACCCAAGCCAAAGAGATGATCATGGGAAAATCGGACACCGATAAATCCATGACTTCGAAAACAGGCGGAAAAACCGTTCCTCATTGAAAAATGTTTTCAGGCGGTAGACCGAAAAATCGGCCTGCCGCTCTTCTCGGTTATCAATGCAAAAGTCCTCCCTACAATCCGGGAATCAAGACGACCCCAGCCTTGTGAAAAGATCGCCACATCGCGTTCCGACCGGTGGATCCCGAGGAATGAAGGCCCACTCAAAAATGAAAAAGGAAGTGACAAGGGTCCGCCTTCGTCTCGATGATGAAAGGACCACTTCACTTCTTCCCTGGGGGGACTTATGAACAAAATTTTCTTTTTGGGTTCTTTGCTTCTGGCTTCTGTCGCTTCCGCTTACACCGACGGAACCTACACTTGTGCGACGAATTCTCCGGGTCTTCCACGCGTGGTGAAAATCGAAACGATTCAGGTCAAAGAAGGCCTAAGCCTCCCTTACATGGAAATCACCCGCTCTTTCCGTAAAAATCCGAGCGATCCCAATTCCGAGATCGAAACCACCGAGCTGAAAGGTTTTGCCGCTCACTCCAAAGCCGGAACTCGCGAGATGCTGGTCCTGGCGGCCATGCGCGTGGACTTCGAAGGCGGACAGATTCAGAACTGCAAACAGTAGTCACACCAAAAGGGGTTCCGACCGGAGCCCCTTTTTTTAGCGTTTCAGATCACAGTCTTCTTTGCTGTACTCCATGGGAATTGTGAATCCCTCGTTCCCAACATTGAACGAGAGCATGGCGCGATAGGACTCATACGTGATCAAAGTCATCTCGACTTTCTTCTTTCTCAGATAGAACCCGAGATCCTTGACATCGAGATCTCCGATCCGAACGTCACCCGGGCGGAAACAAGACCACTCGCCATTTTTCAGCGAGCATTTCCCTTTGTCGAAAGAAAGGACGAATCGAGCGCCCATTTTGCCGAAGAGCTCGGCCTTTCTGGCCAGGAATTTCAGATCATAGGCCGTGATCAAGCCCTCATGGATCGGCATGAATTGCGATCCCTCGTGATTCACCATGTGCAACTTGAAACCGCCCTCTTCCGTATCGAAAAGCGCGTAGGTGGTCGTCAGATGCCTGGTGGCACACACAAACCTCAAATCGTCCTGCGAAGAGGCAAAGGCCCCAGCGAAGGATCCGTGAAAACTCAGAGCGAAAAAAAGCACGCTGAAAAGATGGTATTTCATCTCTTCAGCGTGCTTGGAAAATCAGCAGAAGGCTAGTGGCAGCGCAATGAAGACTTCTTGGTGGGGAAACGGTCCACCACCTTTTGGCACTGCGAGGTCATTTCATTCTTATCGATCGCGGTCATGATCACTCTCAGCAAGCCGGATGAGTGAGTATCGTTTTTCGCCGGAACGATGCCTTGACTGCTCGCATAGTAATCCCCGAGGTCAGCAACCAGGGAACAAGCCATGTTCTTCGGCTGGAAGGCAAGAGTCCCCGCCGCCTCCATTTCGGAAATCACCAAAGAGGCGAAATGATCCGCCCAATCCTCTTCGGACCAGGTCGTGTCCTGGAACCCGAGCAAATTGACCGCGTAACTCATATTCGGATTGCGATTCGCGACACAATTCAGGGAATCAGAGAAAGCATCCCCCGAAAAGGCCGCCAAACGCTGCGACCGGAGAACACGGGACACCACATGGCCGATTTCATGAGCGACCACGCCGCTCCCGACCGTCGGATAGTTCAATGTGAACCAACTCACCGAAATATTTCCCAGTGACGTCATCGAGAAGTCGCTCAGAGTTCCCACAGGCAGAGCCTCGCAGGCCTTTTTCATCTCTGACTCTTCAAACGTCAGATTGATCCCGTCCAGCGTGCTCCCCAGGCCCGAAAGCAAGCTGAACATCAGCAGAACATCTCGCCCTTCGTGATCATCCCAGTTGATGGCACGGAAGGCCTGGGCGGATCGACGCTGCTCGGCCAAGACGGCCTCCAGTTTTTCCAGCTTGTCGTTGTAGGATTCAGGCATTTTGAACTGAATCTGATCGATTCTCTCTTCGGCGGCCTGTTGCAACACGGGATCCGAATTGAAACGACGAGCGACTTTTTTCGAAGCTTCTTTGATCTGCTGAACCATGATTTTCCCACGACGCAAACGCAGATCGGAAGCCCCCATATCAAGACTTGCCGTCAGCTTGTTGCTACAGACATTTGCAATCTGAAGAGCCACCCGATCCAAGTCGATGGACTGCGCAGTGATCAAGGACTTTTCGATGGTCGAATTTTCGATCATCTTTTTTCGCAGGGCTTCGAAATCGACAGGAAACTTCATCAGAGCCTGATAGTTTTGCCCGCCGTCGAAAATGACACTCATCATTCCGATCGTCATCGTGGCCTCGAGATAGGCTTGTGAATCACTTGCGGAAAGATCCTGTCCCTGGGCGGCTCTGTCCAAAGAATCAGTGGACAGCGACTGCATCATCAGCTGCACCATCACCGAACTGAAACTGGTCCGGATGCGCTCAACTTCCGCTAAAAGAAGTCGGGCATCCCGGGTCAGCGCCTCTTTGGCGGGCTGATTGCCATAAAGCATTTTCAAGCGGGCCGCCAAAGGGTTTCCACCCATACCCAGAAAATTCATCTGAACCATCGGCAAATAAAATTCTTTGATCGCGAGGCGAACAGCATCGCGCTTTTCCGCAGGAAGCGTCTGCAAGTAGGCTTCAACCTGAACCGTGTTTTCGACAATCCCGCTTTGGTCGGTGGACATCGTGACAAAACCAGACATTTTTTCCGACGCCTCGAGAACCGCCGCCATGAAACCAACAAAGGCCCGCATTGGAATGCGTTCATTCACGGGCCGTCCCTTTTCCAGCTCTGCTTTTTGTGCTCGCAAGAGCTGGAGGGCGATCTCCTGCTGCGATTTAAGGCTTTGCTTGAGTCTGCCGTCGAAGCGCTCGGTCCACGCCTTCTGAGCCGACAAAGACGGCTTCATGGTGCGCTCCAGGTACACATCCATGCCCGATTGATTCACCCGCGCCGGACCGCAGATACTGACCAAACACTGCTCGGCCTCGGCCGCCGCCACCATCGAGGGGTCTAAACCCGTAGAAACATCAACGGGTCGACTGGGAGCCGGGCTCGGCATTCCCAGCATTTTTCGGATGTCCTTCAGAGCCTCTTTCAAAGCCCGTTCAGATTTGATCTTCGGGTGATAGGAATGGCCTTTTCCATGACTTTGAGCATGGGACGCAAGCCCCGTTGAAAGGATCGACAAGGCCAGAGAGAGCTGAACGGACCGCTTGAACATAGGGGCTCCTTTGTCAGGAGCCAAAGAGATTCAAGAGAAGTGCCAGGCTAAAGGCAAAAGGAACGGAGGGGCCACCTCAAACTGACTCAAGAATGGTCAGTGCGCCCCTTCAGGGCACTCTATTTGCTTTGGGAAGAAATGCTCAGGTCTTTGACCCCGGTTGCAACCAGACGCAGAGTCTCTTTGTCTTTGGTGATCGCATCGATTTCGCTTTGTGGCTTCTTGGCGTCTTCGGCCAAGTGTTTTTGTTCAGCGACGGATTCACGGTGAACAACGAACTCACCTTGAATCGCCACTTCCCGTCCGATCAACTCCACAGGAACGAAGAAGCCGTAATTTTTGAAGGTCACCCGCATCGGCTCTTTGGCACCTTGAACTTTCATCCAACAGCCCTTCTTGGGACAGACCTCCAAAACCTTTGCAGTCACGATGACGGGACCCGCCGCTGTCTTCTTTTTCGAAGATGACAGGACTTTGCCCAAAGGCTTTGCCTGATTCACATCGAAAGCAGCCGCTCCATATTCGCCCGTTGGGTTGAGCGGTGGCGGACTGACCGTCTGAGCCTGAGGCTTTTGCGGAGGCAAGGTATGAGGCGAGGTTGACGAGCAACCGATGAAAGCGACAAAAACCGGAAGAAGCGCGATGACTCGAATCGTTTTCATGAAGAATCTCCCTCTCAAAAGAGGCCCCCTTCGTCTCAAATTTCGGTCAGTGGTGTCAAGGAGGGAGGCCCGTCGCAAGCCACCTGAAAACACGCACTGCAGCGCCTTTTCCTGGACTCAGGTCGGTGATTTCTCTTGAGGAAATGACTGCACTTTCGACAAAACACCAGAAATTTGAGTCGGGCTTTTCCGTTCCGAAGAGCCTCTTATGAAAATCAACAAAGCCCTTATCGCCATCGTCGCCCTTCCCTTGTTTGTCGGAGCTTGCTCGAAGTCGAATTTTAAAATCACCGAGCAACTGACCAAGGACGTCGAAAACGGAGTCGCCTGCACGAACTTCCACGAAAAGATCAATGCCACCCTCACGCAGGCCCTTCTTGACGAAGAACAGTTGCCCTCGTCCGAGGACCTCAGAAGATCCCTGGTGGAAAAGCTGCCCGCTTCTTCGGGAAAGCTGATCGATCAAGTGATGCAGACCTATACCGTCTTGACCGAAGAGACCAAAACCTCTTTAGGTGCGAGTTCCAATCAGGAGATGATCTCGGCCCTGATGGGTCTTGAGATCGGTGACCAGACGACTCCGGAAAAGAAGGCCCTCAAGGTTCGTTTGCAAAACGTGCTGTCTTCAGTACGGGCCGAAGCCAAGCAGGCGGGACTCGATTGCGTTCCACCAACACCAGAAGAAAACGAACAAGCTCCGGTTTCAGAAGAGCCCGAAACCTTGCCGAAAGAAAACCCCGCTGCCGCAAAGATGAGCCCGCCCGTCGAAGGCGCCGTGCGCGTTCTGGCAACGGCCTATCAAAGCTGCCAAGCGGCCCGTGTCCCTGCGATGAGCACATCCACAGAGAGCATTCATGCCAAAGGGATCAAGATCACCGGCACCCACTCGAATGGTGTCGGCCTGAAACGCGAAGTCGGCGACCTCCCTCTTCTGCAGAAAACCCACTACTACGTCCGAGAAGGAACCGAAAAGGGATCCACTTGCTTCGACGTCCCTAAAAACCCATTGATCTATGACTACGGCGGAAAGCCTTATGCAACGACCAGCGAAACCTCGGCACTGAATCTGTTCAAGAATGCCGGAACCGGCACCAGTGTCCTTGGAATCGATTGTTCGGGATATATTTTCAGCGCCTTGGCTGTCAGCGGACTTCGCCTGTCCCCGGGCAAAAAGTTGAAGGCTTTCCAAGTGAATGGCGTGAACGCGCGAATGTATATGGATCCCGCGAACAATGGACTCTCTTGCCTGGCACCGGTCGCATCCAAGCGTGGCAGCAGCCTCGCTGACGGCGACATCCTGGCCAGCACCGGTCATATCGTGATGATCGACCGCGTGGGAGCAGACCCCTTCGGCCTGTCCCGCATGCGCTCTGCCTCGGATTGCCGGGCTGACAATATTTCCTATCAGAACTTCGATTTCGATATCCTGCACTCGGCTCCGATCAAAAACGGCATCGGCATCAATCGCTCGCGAGCCTCCTACTACCTGGGGGAAACCTCGGGCATGAGAAGCGCAATGATCGAATACGCGGTCGCCGCCTGCAAAGCAGAGTTCGGCCAGGCCTCCACGGTGAAGCCCTCCAGCGCCCGTCTGGTTCGTCATAAGATGACGGCCGACTGCAAAGACAAGCAAGTGCCCCTGGAACGCGAGTCCTGCGTTCGCACCTGCCTGGCTTCTCTCTGAAAATGATCGAAAATCCTCTCTCATTTTGAGACAGGCACACCCCCGTTTCCGGGGGATGTGCTACACTGATTTCGTATGGGAGCTAATAAAAAACCCGACTTTCGGTCCTATCCGGCGTCGACCGGGTTCATCCGCGCCAATCCTGAGCGCGTGGTCCGGGAGCCTTTGCGATCAAAAGCCATCAATGCTTATCGGAAACAGGTTTCTTTTGGCGCCCACCTTTCAAATAAGTCCTCGGAAGCCCCGGCTCACTCGGTTCTTCAGGACATCACCAGCCCCGAAGACGTGAATCTTGAAGACCTTCTTGATTCCGATCGCGAAGCCGCATGACACTAAAAGTATGAACATGGATCCTCAGGATATCTTCACCAAGGTCAGCCCCGATGAATCGGAAAAGCTCCTCGCGGATCTCACCGCGAACCAGGCTTCGATCAGCCTGAAGCTGCAATCCCTGGATGACCTTCTGTCATTTCAGATTCAAGGCCGTGAAAATGGATGGAATCTGATCTGTCGTCTAACGGACCAGGCCTCTCTGCCCGCGGGCACGACCCAAGAGGCCATCGTCTCGACGCAAATCGGTGCCGAGAAATACTATATGACGGGACACCTGGCCCGCCGAAGTGACGGTCTCTATTCCTTGCGGCTCGAACAAAAAATCTTTCAGCTGCAAAGACGTCAGCATTTCCGTTTGAGGATTCCCGACTCCTATCAAGCGAAGTACGAGCTCTCGCAACTGAACGGCGCACCCTGCAAGCTCAAGGTCATCGTCCATGACATCAGTGCCGGGGGCTGCCGCTTGTTTTTGCCCCATCACCGACCCGAGCTGAAATCAGGGGACAAGATCCAAGGTCAGTTCGTCATGGGCGGGAAAACACCTCTTCCGGCCATCGGAGAAGTCCGTCACGTCAAAATCGAAGACCTGCATGGAGACGAGTATCAATTCATCGGAGTGCAATTCATCGACATGACACCGGCTCTCGAGAGTCGTCTCATCGCCTTAGTCATGGAACTCCACCGGCAATTCTTCACGCGAAAAGACGGATAAGGTGCCAGGTCCTATTTACGGAAGCGGTGCTTCCGTAAATAGGACCTGGCACCTTTCACTGCCCGGCTTCAAGGGGCTGGGCGGGGGTTTGGTCCATCTTTTTGAATTCATCGATGGCCTTTTTAGATTGTTCGCGACGGGCCGCCTCGTCCGTTTTGCGTTTGGCTTCACGCAGTTTCTTTTCCTCGTCGAAGCGGCGGCTGTAGTTACGGTGCTCCTGATTAAATTCGGAAGACACCTGACGAGCGTAATCTTCGAAATTTTTCCGACGGTCACGGATATCCGCTTCGAAGGCGTCACGCTTTTCACGTTGTCCGGCATAAAAGTCTTTTCTTTTTTGCTCGAGATCGCCGTACAGATTCTTTCGTTCATCCGCGGACAGTTTTTTACCTTTGAGTTCCTCACGACGCGCGGTTTGCTCACGCTGGAACACCTCCCGGTCGGAGCGCTCCCGACGGACAAATTCAGTGCGGCGTTGTTCGAGATCCTTGTTCAGGGAGGTTCGTTTTTTCGTCAGCGTGCGGTTGAAGCTTTCACGGACCTGGGCGGGAGGAGTTTCGGAACCGGCCATCATCTGCTGCAAAAAAGCGATCTCGTCGTTTTCCTGTCGTTTGTCGGCCGGAACTTGCTCGCGAATTTTATCGAAGGCTTCGCGGTCGGCGCTCAGGCGGTACTGCTCGTCCACCAACGGAGCATTCACGCGGCTTTCCTCGACTGGACTGGACGAACATCCGAACAGGATCAAGGGAATCAGAACGAGAGAGAAAAATCGAAGCATCGTGCAGCCTCCTTGGCCACTTTCAGAATAATTGGACTCCCCGGAAAACACAATCCAGCCGATGGGAGGGCATGATCTACGGAAGGATTCGCCCGCCTCGGATCGAGCCAAGGGCGACATTCAACACATTCCCCTTAAGGGATCGAGCCTTCGCCTACAGGATTCTGGCGGGACTCGGCGTCGGCCTGCTGGGCTGTTTTCTGCTTTTCTTGGTCCCAGCCGTTTTCTTCATTGAACAGAACTATGAGATCTTTACCGCCCTTGCCTACGATGTGAAACCAGGTCTGGTCGAGCACCTCGAGCGGGAAATCATCTGGCTGCGCTTCTTCTTGGGAACCGCCGCTTTTGCGACGGCCGCAGTCGGTGTTCTGTTTGTCCGTCGGATCGTGCGCCACTTGCTGAAACCTCTCGAAGACATCGAAGATCATCTGCGAGCCCTCAGCCAGGGCCAGTGGCACCATCCAATGCCGGGTGCGCCCTCGTCCGAGACCTATCGAACCTTTTTCATTTCCTATGACAACTTCCAACGCTCTCTGAAACTGCAGGCCGAAAACGAGCTGCGCTTATTGCAAAAGATTTCGGTGGATCCCAATCAGCGGGACGCCCAGATGGCCTGGCAGGCCCTGCTCGCCATGCAGAAAAGCAAACTGGGTTTGACGGAAGAACAGCTTACCGAGAGTGCCGCAGAGTCTTCTGCAGTCGTGCCTTTTCGTCGCGTGTCTTGATCGCCTGACGCTTGTCGTGGGTCTTTTTCCCCTTCACAAGAGCAAGCTCCACTTTCGCGCGGCCTTTTTTGAAATACACCTTCAAGGGAACGCAGGTCAGTCCCCGCTCACGGAGTGCTCCGTAAATCTCGTCCAGCTCGTGCCGGTTCATGAGCAGCTTGCGATGACGTTCTGGCTCGTGATTGTTGTAGCTGCTCGATTTGTATTCCGAGATATGGGCATTTTGCAGATAGGCCTCGTTCCCACGGAACGAGACATAGGAGTCCTTGAGCTGCAGGTTTTTATCCCGCAGGGATTTGACTTCGCTCCCGGTGAGCTGAAGACCGGCCTCGTAGGTTTCGATGATCTCGTAATCGAAACGGGCTTTTCTATTTTCCTGAACGATCCAAATGCTCATATAGTTCCCGGAATTGGGCCGGACTCAGTTCCTCGGCCCGTGCAGTCTCTTTGAGCCCAAAGGCATCCAACTTGGCAAGGAGATTCTCGAGAGGAATCTTTCGCGAACCCATCCAACCGCTCAGGTTCGATTTCAACAGCTTTCGGCGCTGGGCAAAGCAGGCTTTGACGAAGGCCAGGAACTGTTTTTTCTGTTTCAGAACGTCCGCCAGAGGCCGGAACCCCAGCACTCGGCTGGCCACTCTGGGCGGCGGATCGAAGTCCCGAGGACCCGCATCCGACACGGTTCGAACCGACCAGAAATTTTGCGCGATCACCGAAAGCATTCCATAAGCCTCGGTGGACGGAAGGGCGCGGATTCTTTGCGCCACTTCCTTTTGAAACATCAGCACCATTCCCGACAAGGTCCTGTCGTCAAGACTGCGATCAATCACCAGAGACGAGGAAATCTGATAAGGCAGATTGCTCACGAGCACCGTCGAGTTCCCTTGAATGAGTTCGACCCAGTTCACCCGGAGCGCATCTTCTTCAATCACTTCGAGATTTTTTCCACGCCAGTATTCAGCCATGGTGCGATCGAGTTCGATCACCTTCATCGGCAGATTCATTTCACGAAGACCGTCGGTCAAAGCCCCTGGGCCCGGTCCGATCTCAATCAAAAACTCCGGCTGCAAAGAACGAGCTTCCTCGTGGATGCGTTCGATGACCGTATCGCTGATCAGAAAGTTCTGACCAAGCGAGCGTTTCGCCGCATGCCCTGTTTCGCGAAGAACGATTTCGAGCCGCTCTCTTGCTGTCATCGGTTTTCCCCTCGGAAATCACCCGGCAAGCTGTGCGGTGATGGCCCTAAAGACAAATCATGACGCTCGCCCCGATTCAAACGCAGGACTCCGGCATAACCGATCATCGCCGCATTGTCCGTGCAGTACCTGAGCGGAGGAACCACCAACTGGATCCCATTCTTGTCCGCCCACTCCTGACCACGCTCACGAAGCCGTGAGTTAGCACTGACACCTCCGGTGAGAATCGCCCGGCGCAGACCGGTGAAACGCACGGCCCGGTCCAGCTTGGCGATCAGCACATCAACGATGGCCTCTTGAAAGGACGCACAAAGATCCGAAATTTTCGCTGTGGTTTCCTCGGGACCCAGTTGATCGATCAGCCGTTGCGCCGACGACTTCAAACCCGAAAAACTCATGTCGTAGGTGTCTTCCTTCATCAGGCTTCGAGGAAAATCGAAGGCTTTCCGATCACCGGCTTTCGATAACTGATCAACCTTCACTCCACCCGGAAAGCCAAGGCCCGCCATTTTTGCAAACTTGTCGAAGGCTTCACCAGCAGCATCGTCCTTGGTGGCACCGAGGACTTCGTAATCCCCCAAGCCCTCGATGCGATACAGACTGGTGTGTCCTCCGCTGATGGCCAGGCCCACATACGGAGTTTGAAAATCCGCAGGAGGTGCAAAGCCCTCATCGCGCAGGAAGGGTGCGAGCAAATGTCCCTCGAGATGATTGACGCCCAGAAACGGAAGCTTCTTGGCCTGAGCCAGGCTTTTTCCCGTAACGAGTCCGACGATCAAAGAGCCGACAAGGCCCGGTCGATTGGTCGAAACGACTCCACCGATTTCATTCCAACTTTTGCCTGATTTCGCGAGAACCTTGTCCACCAAGGGCAACAAAGCAACCGAGTGATTCCGCGAAGCGATCTCGGGAACGATCCCACCGAAAGGCTCGTGAGCCAGATCCTGGCTCGCGCTTGACATGGCGATCACGCGACCATCGTGTTCGACGATGGCGACGGACGTATCGTCACAACTCGTCTCGATCGCGAGAACTCGTTCGATCACTTCAGGCTCTTCAGTCGTGTCCGGGCTTTCTTGGCTTCGTTGCTTTTGGGATGATTCGCAATGACCTCGTCAAAGAAGGATTTCGCTTCATCCTTCATTTTGAGTTCCTGAAAGGACACGCCCATCAGATAGGTCGCTTCCGCCACGTTTTTCCCTTTGGGATTCGTATCGCGGTATTTTTGGAAAGCGAGGACAGCCCGCTTCCATTCTTTTTTGTCGAAATGATCTTTTGCGACCGAGAAGGAATTCTTGGTCGCCGCCGAAGCCGAAGCGGATGCTGCCGCTGCCGACTGTCCCACCTTGAGGGCCGCGACTTCAGCTTTCAGTGCGAAAACTTCGGCCGTGAGGGACTGATTATGAGCATCCATTTTGGAGATCGTCTCTTGCAAGAGAGCGAGCTTTCGTTCGGTGCCCTGATTCTGCTCGGACAGGGATTGACGGGTTCGTTCGATCTCGGTGCCACCAGAGGACATGCGATTCTCAACAACCTCCACGCGGCCGCGCAGATCACGGATCTGTTCGTTCACATCGGTAAATCGATTGGAACTGTCCGAGGTCTCGCGCTGCAGAGTCGAAACCTGCTGCTGGAGGACCTGTCGCTGTTCAGAATCCTTTGCCGTCGAACGGGTCTTCAGACAACCCGTTGCCAGGAACAAAACGGGCGCGAGGGCCCACACCATCGAAGACACTGACTTCATAGAATATCTCCCGTTTTCTGACGGATCAGCCGAGCAGAGTTTTCGGCTTTTTCAGCCGCCATCCGAGCCCGGACGAACTCGCGCTGAGCCCCTGCCCAATCTCGATCATTGTACAGGATTCGGGCTTTTCGGTAAGCCTCTTCCGCTTGATGCCAATAACCGGGCGAATGTCGAGCTGCTTGAACAGAACGGGCCGCATCGATGGCGGCCCGAGCGAGAGCGTATTCCTCTACCGGAGCCGGCGCCGTCTGGCAGCCGGCAAAGGCGAGGACAAGAGCGACGAGAAGAATCCTCGGAAGTGCTCTCATCCTTCAAAATCCTTACTGAACAGGAACAAAGTTAGCACGGCGGTTCTGAGCGTAAGCCGACTCGGAGTCACCGGACGAAACTGGTTTTTCTTTGCCGTAGCTGATGACGCTCAAACGATCCGCGCTCACACCTTGGCTGACCAAGAAGGATTTCACGGCGTTCGCACGACGCTCGCCCAAAGCAATGTTGTACTCGATGGAACCGCGAGCATCGCAGTGACCTTCGATTTGAACACGCACGTTGGAGTTGTTTTTCATCCACTGAGCGTTGCCGCGCAGTTTTTCACGAGCGGAATTGTCGAGGCTCGACTTGTCGTAACCGAAGTTGATGGTCACGAGACCTTCGATCCGGCCGGAATCGGAACCTTGAGCGTCGAAGCTCAAAGCTGTGGAATCAACACCACCGTCCATTCCAGCACCCATAGCGGAAGAGTCGACGTCGGTCTGAGTTTGTTTTGCTTTACAGCCAGAAACCACGGCAACCGCCGTGACAGCGACCAAAGTCATCACCAAAGAACGCAAAGATGCACGAATCATGAAGTTCCTCCTTCGATAGAACCTAAAAAATGAACAACAACAAGAGCGTAGTGCAGAGCAGCCGGATGTCAAACCCCATTGATGTTGCGATGCTTTCCTAGGCATCATTGATGTCTATGAAAATCATCCTCTCAGTGCTCGTTTTTTTTGCACTCTCTCCCTTTGCTTGGTCGGCCGAGTTTCCGGCTCACTGGAAATTTAAAACGCTTCACACTCCCCACTTCGACATCATCGTTAATGCCGAGCAGCAAGACATGGGGCAATTCTACGCCAAGAAACTCGAGAAGGCCTATGCCCTGGTCACCCCCCTCTTCACCGATGTTCCCGAGAGAGTGACCATCGTTCTTGCCGACAAAACTGACCTGACCAACGGTTACGCCACACGGATGCCTTATCCCCACATGTTCTTCTTTCCGGTCCAGCCCGGGCCTCAAGAAAGCATCGGTGAAACCGGGGATTGGGCCCTTGAACTTGCCATTCACGAACTGACCCACATCCTGACCTTCGAGGCGGTTTCCGGAGTCATGGAGCCCCTGCAGTCGATCTTTGGTTCGATCCTTTCGCCAAACCTCCTCCTGCCAGGTTGGTGGAAAGAGGGGGTCGCCGTCCAAACAGAAACCCAGCTTTCACACGGCGGTCGCCTGCGCTCGGCCTATCAAGACGGCGTTCTGCGCTCACTCTTCACCGAAGGGAAAGTCTCGAGATTCGACATCGCCACGATCAACGAACGGGTTCCTTTTTGGACCGAAGGCATGAGTGCCTATCTTTTCGGTTCGGTCTTTTGGAGCGAAGCCGTTGCTGAAAAAGGGTCGGACGTGATCGACCAGCTCCATCAGTCCCATGGTGGACGGGTGCCTTATGCCATCGGCGCACCAGCCATGAAATACCTGGGAAGCGGCTATCAGGATTTCTATAAAAAAGCGATTCAGGCCACCGAAACCCGCGTGCAAAAACAAATGGAAACCCTGCAGGCAGCACCCCTGACTCCAGGTGAATCTTTGCGGATCAAAACCCATTACACCCAAGGCGGACGCATCAGTCCCAACGGTGATCACCTGGCCTTGATTTCAATCGACGAAACCGACCGCCGGGCCATTCGCATCTTTCGCCGGGCCCCTGGACGCGAGGACTTCGTCGATCCGATCGAGGACCTGCGTTTCGTGAACCGCCGCGAACAAGACGTGCTGCCGGCCGCGCCGGATGCCCCGCCGTCGGGCTCGATTTCCCGAGTCAGTTGGTTTCCCGATGGCTCTCGACTGGTGTTCGACAAGGTCGACTGGGTCAGCCGATACGAGTCCTATTCCGATCTGTGGATCTTCGATATCGAGAAAGAAAAAAGCGAACAACTGACTCGCGGACTCCGAGCCCGCGAACCTTTCGCCGCCAAAGACGGCAAAACCCTGTACTACATCCAACTCGAAGGCTCGCGCTCGGCCTTGGCTAAATATGATCTTGAAACGAAAACTTCGACCGTTCTCTGGAAAGGTCGCTGGCAGGATCGTTTGTCGTTTCCCGTCGAACTCGAAGACGGCAGCGTCGTGTTCTCGGTCCGAGGAGAGGACGGTTGGGAAGGCCTTCGCCGTCTGCGAACCGGAGAGACCTCTCCTGAAATCATTCTCGACGATTACAAGGACGCCCGCTTTCCTGAACTCTCGAAGGACGGCCTGGTTTTCACCTCTTCCCAAAACGGTGTGCACAATCTTTATCTGTCCTCAGCCGACTTCTTGGCGGCTCGTCCACTGACCCATGTCGTGGGCTCGGCATTTTCATCTGGCACGGACCCGAAGACCGGTGACGTCTATGCGACGCTGATGACGGGTGAAGGTCTGCAGGTCCGCAAGATCGCAAAAACCGATTCTCAAAATCTGCCGCAAGTTCTGCCCGCGATTTCGCCCCTGTTTGGAGATCGTTATCCGAAATCGGATCGCGCCGCCGCCGACCCCGAAGTCCCGGTCGAAATTTCAGATTATGCTCCGGGCAGCTATCTGTTGCCACGCTACTGGATTCCATTCGTCAGTCTTTCGGCCGTGAACAACTCTCTGGTGATCGAAGCCAGCACCGCCGGCTTCGATCCTCTGAAAAAGCATATTTATTCTTTGAGTGCCGGTTGGGATTCGGGCGTTCAAGAGGCCTCTTACATGGCCAGCTATCAGAACAACGTTCTGCCACATTCGCTGAATTTCGCCAGCTATCGGACGGCGTCTTATCTGGTGTCCATTCAGGATCCTTTGTTCAACGAAGGCGGCTCGATTTCAATCACTCCGGATGTTTTCAAGATCAGCCGCTACTTCAACATGAATCTCGGGATGAACTACCGCAAGACCTCCTACGGCACGGCGAATGCCGAGCGCATCGGCCCAAGCCTTCTTGCTCAGTATGCAGACTTCGGAAAATCGGGAACTCAGATCTCGC
>JAHBUU010000070.1 GCA_019637895.1 Pseudobdellovibrionaceae bacterium
GCACGGCGGAGCGACCGGGCTTGGTCTTGATCCGTTTCTTCGGAACGAACAAAGCCTGGTCGATCAGTTTTTTCAGCTTTTCGAGACAGGTTTTTTTATTGATCTCGAGATCCCTGGATTCCTCGGAGCGAATCAGGATCATTTCCTCGGACGTCAGTTGCGTCACCAGTTTTTCAAGCAGACGTGAACGCACCGGTTCTGGCAGCTTGGTCGAAGGAAGGTGCCATCTCAGAATGGCTGCGGAATTCGTGCGATTGACGTTTTGCCCACCAGGACCGCGGCTGCGAACCGCTTCAAACCAATACTCGTCCGGACCGGGGTAACGCCTCATACCTAAGCACTTTGCTGAAGCTTTTCACTTCGAGCAAGTGCCAATTTTTCGAACTCGGCCGCCAGCAACAGATTCTCGGCCAGCATGCCGTAAAAATCTTTGGCCTTGATCTCGAGTACCGAAGTGTCCCGCTGAGCCATGACCGTTGCCGTCCGCTTGCCTTGAGTGAAAAACAAGGCGATCTCGCCGAAGGTTTCTCCGGGTCCCAGAACGCCGATGGTTTTTGGCCCCTTGGAAACCGTCACCGAGCCATGAACGATGATGAAACAGCTATCGCCGTGATCACCCTCTTTGCAGATGACGTCGAACTCTTTCGTATCCCGGAGCTTTCCAGAAAAAATCAAAGCACTCATCGCCTCTTCAGGAATGCTTTTCAAGAATGGCGACTTCGCAAGAGCATGAACCACTCGCAATCGAGTCTGTAGGTTCTTGGCGACCTCTTTGTTCATGATGCGACCAAAAGCCTCTTCTTGATAGCGAACAGCGACAAGTTTTGCAGGCTTCGTCACCACCACGTCGGCGGTCCGAATTTCCCCCATGAAGAATCCGATTTCCCCGATCACCGCATCTTTGCCGAAAAAGCCAATAAGCTTACGGCCAGTGCCCTCTTCGGTTTGACGATAAATCCCAGCTTCACCATCGAGCATGAAAAAGAGATCCCGCTCGAGATGGCCTTTCTGACAAAGAAAGGTTCCCGGCTTGGCCTCGATCACTTCGGCGTGCTGACTGAACAAAGCCGTGATCACTGGCGGCTGAGAGCGGAAAAACGGATGCCGCGCCAGATACTCGTCAGGCTTTTCCTTTTTGAACAAAGACCCCAGCAAGCCGCTCTTTGGTGCGGGCTTCGCATGAGCTTCGATCTTGTCGAAATAGGATTTGAACATCGGATTCTGAATCAGATTTTTTTTGTAAAGCAAATGCACCAGATCGTACATCTGAGTAAAGCTGACCAAACGGCCCTGCGCCAGCATCGCTTCGACGGTCTGAGTGACGGTCTTTCCTTGTCGGAAAAGATCGAGATAGGCCTGCTGACCATCGGACAAATAAGGCATGTCCGCCGGAATCGGCTTCAAACTCATGGGTTGTGTTTCGATGCGGATCATAAGCACCTCCGGACGGATCTTTCCATCCGTCTCTTCGGAATTCCGAGGGAAATGCTTAACCGAACCCGACCGAGGTCGGGGCCTAGCGGACTTCTTTTCCGGTCAGGATCCAACCGATGAAGCGCATGTAAAACACCGTCGCCAGACGGGTGCCCTCAAGGATGTCGGCCATCTCTTCGTCGTTGAGTTTCGCCCCCTCGATGGCGTGCAAAACCTGATCGCCGTGATCGAGATTCGGCCCGTGCCGATGGATGGTCAAAAACTTCAGGCTTTTCGGAGTCAGAAATCCACTGGTTTGAATCATGCGATCCAAAACATCCGCAGAACCGTCCGAGATATTTTCCAGAATGCAGGTCGCACCCAAACGAACGAAAGGACGATCCGCGATGATGTCGTTGAAATAGAGCCACCACAGCTTGGTGTCGAAAGGAATCGGACCGGGCTCGGTTCCCAGTTCTTTCAAATCTGTTTTCGCGATTTCAAAGTGAAACTCTTCTTCCTGCGCAAAGTTGATCAACCACTTGCGCAGTTCTCGTCGTTTCGCCGTGGCCGGATGACCGGCGATGAACAGGAAATGCCGTTGGACACCTTTGGTCAGATGGTACTGCATGGTCAAAAATCGCACATAGCGTTCTTTGGTCAAGCCCCCGTCTTTTTCGCCATTTTCCAAAGCGCTCCGCAAAAGAGCCCGTGCCGCTTCAACCGCTTCGTTAACCTGCTTCATCCAGAGCTCCGCCTGTTGTTGTCGTCTGTTGATGTGTGTTCATGACGGCGATTCGAAGAGGCCGATCGACCCCACGAACCTGAACGCCTTCTTTGATTTCCCAATCCGGTCCCAACGCTGAAAAGTCCATCAGACTTTCCGAGATCACCACTTCGCCCGAATACACTTTCGTGAGCTGCTCGAGGCGGCTTGCCATATTCACGGTCTGACCGATCACGGTGTATTCCATCCGATCCTGGGAACCGACGTTCCCGGAAATCGCCGGCCCTTTGTGAATTCCGATGCCCACCTGAATCTCGGGAATCCCCTGCGCTCGACGAGCCTCGTTCCAAGAATGCAAAGCGGTCAAAAAGGTCCGAGCGGTTTTCAAGGCCAGGGCAGGATCCGGTTCGGAACCCGGCACCGCCCCCCAAGTCACCAAAGCGCCATCGCCCAGGAACTTGTCGATCACACCATTGGTTTCTTTGACCGCTGTCTGCAGCATTTCAAAAATCTGATTCAGCACGCCGACCAAAATCTGCGGTGGCAACTGATGGGACAGCCGAGTGAAACTGCGAATGTCCATGAAGAAACAAATCGTTTCGCGGGACTCCCCGCCCAAACGGGGTTCCATCGATCCGAGCGTGCTCTCGATCACCGTCGACGGCACATACTTTTGGAAGATCCTTCGGACGCGGATCTCTTCTTCGATCTTGGCCTTTTTATCCAAAGCAAGCCCCAGGGACTGGCAAATCCGCTGAATGGCCACCAAATCCCGTCGAGTGATGATCTCGTCCGACTGGCCTTTGTCAGCCACCATGACGCCCCAATTGCCTTTTTCCGAAGGAATCGGAACCATAGCGAAGCCACGGCTCTGTAGACGATCGATCAAGCGGCGCGAAGACTCGTTCAAATGGAAAACATGATCCGCGATGTTCGCAATCAGGATCGACTGTCCCGAATGATAAACCGACGACAACACCATCGGATTGTCCCGCTTCACGGAAACGTCGACTTTGAAATTCCAGATTTCGTCGGCGCTTTCGCCCGCGCCCAATAAAGCCGACGTGCGCAGATACTTGCGCTCGGAATCGACGATCATAATGAAGGCCCGAGAGAATTCGAATTTTTCACAGGTGGCGCGCAGGCCTGTATTGAGGATCCGCGACAGATCATCCGTGGTTTGAATCTCGCGCGAGATTTCTTCGAGGACCCGTCCCTCTTGGTAGCCCTTTTCCAAAATGGCCTTGGAATTCTGCAATTCTTTGTAACGCTCTTCTGCATCCTTTTGAAAGGTGCTG
This sequence comes from Pseudobdellovibrionaceae bacterium, assembly GCA_019637895.1. Taxonomy (GTDB): domain Bacteria; phylum Bdellovibrionota; class Bdellovibrionia; order Bdellovibrionales; family Bdellovibrionaceae; genus JAHBUV01. Next base: position 3,439 of record JAHBUU010000070.1, read on the forward strand.
AGCGAGTCGGTCACACCGACATATTTTTTCTGGGCACTCAAATACGCCCGATAGAGCAAGCCCAAAACGATGGTCCCCGAAAGCCCCCCGCTCAAAAGCAGACTTTCCGTCAAAGACAACTGCTGTCGGGCAAAGTGGAAAAGAGCACTCACGGCACCGACCATCAGGCCCAGTGACAACAGCTTTCGCACAGTCAAAGCCGAGGCCTTCCATCTGATCACATATTCGCAGTAGTCGTCGCCGGTGAAGATCGACTTGACCTGCTCGACCTCGCCATGACGACCCGTCATCGTCAGAACGTGCGCATCCAGGATCGCCTGCCAGTTCAACTGTGCGGACGCATCCTTCGGTTTCAGGGATCGATCCAGAAGCCCGATGCGCAAGCGGCAGAAGTTGTGTCCGGATTCGATCACATTGCAAGTTCTGGTTTTGTTGAACTTGGCCAAATGCGAACCGAGGGCTTTGAAGGCCTCGTTCAAAGTCAGAAAATGCTTGAGCAAAAAGTGGTTGACGCCCAAAACCTCTTTCGAAAGGTTCCGGTATCCCGCTAGCTTTTGAAGTTCGTCGACGTTTCCGCGCTGCTTGAACTCTTCGACGAACTCGTCGAAGAACGCGATGCTGATCCAGTTGCTGGCCGACGAAAAATAATTTCGATGAAATCCGTATTTGACCAGAATCTGATTCGTCCGGTCCTTGCCGATCAAATCGTCAGACACCAACAGATAAGGCAACAAGACGCTGGCATGCAGATGCTGTTTGGTCCATTTCGGCTCGACCACCGGAGCGTCCGAAGGCCCGGTTTTTTTCGGGCCAGCCTTTTCCCGCGGGCTCGTCTTCTTTTTCCGTCGGGCCTGCAGAGCCATCGCGATCTTCGAGACCTGAAGATGAACTTTCTCGAGAGGCGACAAGTGTCGCTCTTCGGAAAGACCCAGCTCGTTCAAAAAGCTATGAGTCGTCTCGTAGACATGGGACCAGGCCAGCGGATTGATTCCGTCCGCATCCTCATAAGTCTCTCGAGGAATCACCATGACATGCAACCGGGTTTCCAACTTGGTCGGATGCTCGAAAGAGAGTCCGATTTTCTGAGCGCCCAGACGCAAATACAGAGCCACCAGTTTGTCTTCGGCCATCAAAAGGCCGTGAGGTTTTCCATTCAACATCGCCAGCGTGTGAATCTTCTGGAAAAGCCCGACGACGATATCCGTTTTCTGAGCCGTCGGATGCACGACCAAGCGATTGATCTCGACGAAGTCTTTGTCTTTCAGAGACGGAACCGAATCGAAACTGACTTTTTCAGCAAGCCGCATGGACGACTTGTTACTGAATCTCAGCTCGACACTGGCAACCGCCTGCCCGCCCAAGAAGGCCGCAAGAATCAGCCCTTCTTGGCCCAAGCCCTCGCCCATGTCCTGCCAAGTGACTCCCTGCTTGGTTTTTCCTGCGCGCAGGTAACCCACGTAGCGAAGCTTCAGAACTTCATCGTAGTCTCTTTGGGTCTGCACTTCACGGATCGTCAGATGATGGCGAAGATCTTTTTGAATGAACCCAGACGCGACGAGCTTGTCGATCCGCTCGGACGAGTCCGTGACCATTCCCAGATTCGACAGATACCTGGCCGTCAGATCCTGATACCCCGAGGTGATGTTTTTGACGGAAACACCGTACAAAATAGTGTTTTCCCCTTCGGCAGGACGAGAGTTTTCGATGAAAAAGTCGATCTTGGTTTTCCCCATATTGGGAATCTCCAACATCGCCCCTCTCACCTCCATGCCCGGGAAGAGATGTTTGTTCGACAGCGAAGTCCCCAGCAACATTCCCGTGGCGGAAATGTTCACCGTCTTGAAGTAAAGCGCCCGGTTCGGATCCAGGGGGTCCTTGGCGGAAACGACCGGCGTATTGATCCCATGGGCCATGAACCGCTCGGCCCTGGCCAGAACAAAGGCCGATTCGACCTCGAACTCGACACCGAACAAGCCGTTTTCCGAGATGGTTTCCCAGACGATGCGATAGAGAATTTTTTCCTGCAGGTTTTTGTGACCGACCTGGAACTGCAGATGGGTGTCTTTCTCCTGCACGCGGTAGTCGTTGACGGAGATTCGGAAACACGCGCCCCGATAATGATAGTTCACGATTTCCAGAGGGACCGTCGTTCCGCCGACACAAAGACGACAGGAAACCGGCGACGTTCTTAGCGTCGGACTCGTCCGTTCCTCATGTCGTTTGTTCCGATCCGTCATGGTGTTTTGTCACCTCACCGTCGTCGCTATCGGACGAATAACGAGAGATCACGATACGTTATGACAAAAACAAGCATTAGGTCGTGAAGCCCTCATTTCCCGATGAAAAGCTCGGAAAGCCACTTCTGCGCCCCGCACCATGAGCGAACAATCATCGCTTCACCTCGGAGCCTCTGCTATCCTCCATCTCATGAATTTTGCTGTTATTTTCGCAGTTTCGTTGGTTCTTGGTTTGATTCTCGGCGGGTTGGCCTTTCGTTGGGCGCGCCGACTTTTCCTCGTTCGAACTCAAGAAGAAGCGGACGAAATCATCCAAGAAGCCAAAGACATCGTCGAAATCCAGGACCTCGAACGCCAAGAACGCGTCCAAGAAATCGAAGGCGAAGCCTGGATGAAGGTCGAAGCCGACATGCTCAAAACCGAAGAGCATATCGAAGAACTCCAGGAAAAAGCGGACGAGAAAAAACAAAAAGCCGATCAGCTTTATTCGCAAGAACGCCAGAAGCTCGTCGAAAAAGATCGCGAGATCAAAGCCGAAGAAGAGGCCTTGCGCCAGCAAGAGTCTGCTTTCCAGAAAAAACGCGAACAGAATGTCGAACTCGTTCGTCAGTACGTTCAAGAGTTGAATCAAAAACTCGGGACCACCTCTGAAGAAACCAAAGCCGGAATCACCAAGCGCCTCGAAGAAGAGGCCCATGAGGAAGCCCGCCGTTTCCTTGAAATCACCGAAGACGACACCAAACTCCACGCAGAAACCAGGGCCAAACAGATTTTGGACATCGCCCTGGATCGCTTTGCTCGCCCCTACTGCCCCGAGCGTGGGATGGGTTCCGTCAACTTTCCGGATGCGAATGTCCGGAAACTTTTCCTCGATGCTCAAGGCGCAAACATCAAAGCCGTTCAGGACGCCTGCGGTTGCGACATCATCGTCGAGGATGGCAGTGACACCGCCGGTGTGGCCGGTTTCGATCCGGTTCGCCGCGAACTCACTCGCCGGACTCTGGAGCGCATCTTCAAGGAAAAGCGCAACATCAATCCCGACTTCATTCGCAAGATTGCCGAGAACCAGAAAAAAGAGCTTTTCCGTCAGATTAAAAACGACGGAGACGCCGTCGCCCGCGAACTGAAACTGGAAAACATGCACCCTGAAATCCGCCAGATGATGGGCAGTCTGCGCTACCGCTATTCGTTCACGCAGAATCAGTATTTCCATTGCGCGGAAGTCGGCTGGCTGTGCGGCCTGCTCGCTGCAGAACTGAAAGTCGATATCCGCAAAGCCCGCCGCTCAGGACTTCTGCATGACATCGGAAAAGCCATGGACCATGCGACCGAAGGCGGTCACGCCGTCATTGGAGCTGACTTCATCGCCGCCCGCAACGAAGCCCCCGACGTCGTTCACAACGTCCGTGCCCACCATTACGACGAACAACCCTCCACCGACACCGCCTTCCTGGTGATCGCCGCCGATGCGATCTCAGGCGCCCGCCCAGGCGCCCGCCGCTCGACCATCGAAGCCTATAACCAAAAGGTTTCCGAACTCCAAGACATCGCCCGCAGCTTCCCCGGCGTCACCGAAGGCTACGTCCTCAGCGGCGGCCGCGAACTCCGCGTTTTCGTGAATAGCAAAAAAGTAGATGACCATCAGGCCCTAGATCTCAGCCGCAAAATCGCAACCCGCATCGAAGACGAATGCAGCTACCCCGGCCAAATCAAAGTCGTCGTCGTACGCGAAACCCTCGTCAGCGAATCAACAATGTCACACAAGGCTCACGCCTAATAAAAAAAGCCAAATCAAGATTGAAGACTTGGCCTCGGTGCCCGAGCGAGAGCCCATGCCTTTTGCGGGGGACATCCGGGAAGCGTGACGCGTTTTTCTTTTGGGGATCGCCGCCAGGCGCTCCCCAAAAGAAAATCCCGGCCCATAGCTCAAGGACGAGCGGGTCCCCCGCAAAAGGCATGGGCTCTCGCTCGGGCACCGAGGCCAAGTCTTCAGTCCGAAGCTCTGCCGCTCGCAAAATCAGGTAAGCTTTTCATGGGTCTTTCCCTCGAAGAATGGCGTTTTTTCACGCTCACTTTCATCGCGTTCTCATTGAGGACTTGTCTCTCGACAAAAAGCAGCCCCCTCGGCGACAACCACTCCTCGAAGCCCCTGCTCAAGGAGTCCCCATGTCCGTCGATCGCCGCGATTTTCTGAAGCTTGGCCTGCAGTCCGGCCTTGCCTATCTGACTCTCAATCCGGTGTCGCAAGTTCTGGCGCAAAACTATGCTCGTCGCGTGCAAGCCGACCCCAGTCCTTTGCGTCCAGTCGTCGGTCCTTTCAGCAGCACGAACTTCAACGGTGACGAGTACACACGACCCCACAACATCCTGTGGGACATCGCAGGTTATGTTCAATCCAAGGGTGGAAAACCGGCCGTCAGCGAAAAACGTGACGTCGTCATCGTCGGCGGTGGGATCTCGGGTCTGTCGAGCGCCTACTTCCTGCAAGGCAAGCGTCCTCTGCTGCTGGAGCAAGGCACTCAGTTCGGCGGAAACTCGAAAGGTGAAATCTTCGAGGGCGCTCCGTTTTCGATTGGCGCTGCCTACCTGACTGTTCCTGAGCAAGGTTCGTCGCTTCACCGCATGCTTCACACGGTCGGCGCCCTCCCCGCCGGTCGCCATGAAAAAGACACCGACGCCAAGGTCATGGTCGGCACTCGCGGTTTTCAAAGCCTGTGGAACGGCGAAGCCGATCCGGACAACAAAGGCGCCATCGAACAGATCGTGAAGGACTTCACGGCCATCAACGAAAAAGCTTATCCGTCGATCCCCTGGCAGCCGGGCGGCATGAACCGCCGCGAGATGGAGCAACTCGATCAGGGCACATTCCTGCAATGGCTGCAACAACGCTACGGCAACAAGATCCCCGCTTCGCTGCTGGAGTACTTCCAACTTTATTGCTGGTCCTCTTTCGGGGGTTCCATCGATGAAATTTCCGCGGCCCAGGCTTTGAACTTCCTGGTCGCCGAAACCGAAGGCATCGTCGCCTTCCCCGGAGGGAACTCTTATGTTGCACAGATGATGTATCAGCATCTTTTGCGGACATTGGGACCGGACTCATTGCGATCGAACACCATCGTGCTCGAGGTGAAGACGACTCCACAAGGAGTCGAAGTTCTGATCGAAGACGCCGCCGGACAACTGAAAACGATTCTTTGCAAAGCCTGTGTCGTCGCCTCACCAAAGAACGTCGCGAACTTCCTGGTGCCCGAGATGACTCCACAGCAGCGGGCCCTGGCCAAGAGCATTCAGTACCGCGCCTATGTGGTCGCGAACGTCGCTTTGAACCAACGCGTGCCTTCGCCTTGCTTTGATGCTTTCCGCATGGAAGGCAATGTGCCGCCTTCGCCTCGTTTTGGAAAGCCGGGCCGACGTCCCTTTGCCGATGTTTGTTTTGCGAACTGGGCCATGGGCGATCGCGCGAACCGTTCCATTCTGACGATTTACAAACCCTTCCCTTACGATGGCGCCAGAAATACGCTGTATGACGGTCCTGCCTTTGAACGGGTTCAGAAAGAAGTCGCCGCTTCGGTCGGAGAGATCCTGCAGGCCATGAAGGTTCCAATGGCCTCCATCGGTGGCTTGAGACTGAGCCGCTGGGGACATTCGCTGCCCTTGGCCGCCCCTCGATTCTTCTCGACCCGACAGGACGAGATCTTCATGACGCCGACGAACGGTCGCATCTTCTATGCGAATCAGGACAACATGATCAATCCGTCTTTCGAAGCCGCTTTCGACTGTGCGGAAATCGCAGCCTCACAGATCCTGCGAATGATTTAGAACAGTCCCCTCACGCCTGTCGCGAGTCTTGAAAACAAAAAAAACGCCGCGAATGTTCGCGGCGTTTTTCGTTTTTGACTGGGGCTTCCCGATCAAGGGTACGGAGCGCGTCCGTGGTATTGATCTTCCGAGAAGTCGTCGACCAGGATCGCATCGAAACGGACTTGATCCGCCTCGCGGAGCAAGCGCTGCTCGTCCTCGGTGATGACGTTCTTGGCACGGGCCTCGTCGATGAGCATCGATGCCTTTTTCTTCGGAAGGATCTTTTCCTTCACGGCTTTGCGGATCTTTGCTTCGGCCGCATCGGCCTGAGCGACCATACGGAAGGCGCGATCCAAACGAGCGGTTTGTTCGGTCTGCCAGCTCGACTCGGGCGGCAGGTACAAACCTTCGGTCATGCGATCGCGCTGAGGACCATCGACCAACATGGATTTGCTGATCGCGTGACTCCAACCGTCCGACGCCTGAGAACCGACAGAGTTGATCCGCGACCAAGCGCCCAACCAACCTTTGAAGAACCAACGAAGTCCTGGGATCTTCAGGTTGTCAAAGATGCCGTCGAAAGACTTTTGGATCTCGGACATGCAGTACTTCAGCATGTAGTGAACGTATGGCAGATCCTCTTCAGGCTGCTTTTCCGCTTCGAAACGACGAAGGATCGCGGTTGCGACATACATATTCATCAGAATGTCGGCGAAACGACCGGTGATTTTCTCGCGCAGTTTCAACTGACCGCCCAAGGTTCCCATGGCAACGTCCGCAAGGATCGCGAAGGTCGCGCTGGTCCACGAGAGACGGCGGAAATACCGACGCATTTGAGGATGGCAGGACGGAGTCGCCGCCAGATACCCACGCGTGAGCGAAAGCAGGATGCTTCGGCAAGTATTGCGGACAATGTGCCCGACGTGGCCCCAGAAGGCCCGATCAAAGGCTTTGATGTCTTTCGCTTCCAGGGACATCACTTCGTCAAACGCATAAGGATGCGCCCGGAGTGCCCCTTGACCGAAGACGATCAGGGTTCGAGTCATGATGTTTGCACCCTCGACCGTGATTCCGATCGGAGTCGCAACATAGATTTCAGCCAGCAAGTTGCGGGGACCGAGGGAAATCCCGCCACCGCCCATGATATCCATGGCATCGTTGACGACACGACGGCCGAGTTCGGTCGAATAGTATTTCTGCATGGCCGTGATGACCGCAGGCTTCAGGCCCTTGTCCAAAGCGCCCAGAGTGTAACGGCGCATGGCTTCGAGGGCGTAAGTGGCTCCACCGATGCGAGCCATCGGTTCCTCGACGCCTTCGAACTTTCCGATCGAAACGCCGAATTGACGACGAACGAGACCGTGCGCGCTGACCGTGCGGTAAGCGAGTTTCGCTCCGCCCGTGGCCTGCGCCGGGAGCGAGATCCCGCGACCAGCCGCCAGACATTCCATCAACATGCGCCAGCCCTTACCGCAACCGTCTTTGCCGCCAACGACGGCATCGATGGAGACTTCGACGTCTTTGCCTTGGGTTGGACAGTTGTGGAAAGGAATGGTCAATGGATCGTGACGACGTCCGATGACCACGCCCGGAGTATTGGACGGAATCAAGGCACAAGTAATCCCCAGATCCTCGCCCTGCCCGAGCAGGCCTTCAGGATCGCGCAAACGGAAGGCAAGACCGATCACGGTCGAAATCGACGCCAAGGTGATCCAGCGCTTGTTCCAGTTCAAGCGGATCATCAACTTGCCGTCCGCTCCTTTATAAAGAACACCGGTCGAAGTGATCGAGCCCGCATCGGAACCGGCCAGAGGCTCGGTCAAACCGAAACAAGGAACATCTTCACCGCGGGCCAAACGTGGCAGGTAGTATTTCTTTTGCTCTTCGGTTCCGTAATGAACGAGAAGTTCCGCAGGCCCCAGAGAGTTCGGAACCATGACGCTGATACTGACCGGCAAGCTACGTGCGGACAGTGTCGCGATGATTTCGGAGTGAGCCAAAGCCGAGAACCCAAGACCGCCGTACTCTCTCGGGATGATCATCCCCAAAAAGCCTTTTTCCTTGATGAAGTCCCAAGCCTCTTTCGAGATCTCGCGGTTTTTCCAAACCTGCCAAGGCTTCACCATGCGGCAGAGTTCGGCCACGGGGCCATCCATAAACGCTTTTTCTTCAGGCTTCAGATGGGGATAAGGTTCGTCCATCAAAGACCCGAAGTTCGGCTTTCCAGAGAAGAGTTCTTTCTCGACCCAAACCACACCGGCATCGATGGCTGCACGTTCGGTTTCAGAGATCTTCGGCAAGAACTTCATCTTTTCGAAGAGAGCCGCAACCGCCCGCGAAATCACCGCCGCCCGCAAAGGCACGATCAAGAAGAAGGCAAAGATGACCGCCACCGCGATCAGCAAACCCAACGGCGCTCCGAATCCAAACAGCAACGCCAAGATGGCGATGGCCCAGACAAAAAGCGGACTTCCGAAGAATCCGACAAACAATAATATGAGGAGCGCCGCTGGTATCGACCAGAGCAGCTGATCCCCGCAAAGATATCCGTGATAATTAAGAAGAGCGTCCAAGTTGATCTCCTTTAGGGTTAAACACCCTTAATGAGACCACTGGACAAACACGAGGGCAAGCCGGAAGCCATCGGAAAACAAGAAACGAGTTTTTCTCTCGGGCGGCCGAAGACTAGACCAGCGGACAAAAAACAACAGGCCCCGTTTCCGGAGCCTGCAGTCAGCATCAAGCTTTCGAGAAAGCAAGATTAGTGGCTAGCGCCTTCAGCTGGAGCTTCTGTCGGAGCAGGAGCCGCTTCTTCAGTTGGAGCTGTCTCAGCAGGAGCAGCCGCTGGATCTGCCATTTCTTCTTGAGCGGCAGGAGCAGCAGTTTCTTCAGCAGGTTGTTGCTTGGAGCAAGTGAAACCTGTTGCGAAAGCCAAAGACAAAAGAGTGAGTGCGAGGAGCATTTTCATTGAAGGATCCTTTCGTGCGGAGCGTGTGCCCGTCATTATATGTCTGCAGCCCCAAAGCTAACGGAGCAAACCAAGAGACTCAAGAACTTTTCTTCATCGATCAGCGCTGGCAGCGCGGACAGAAAAACGAGCTCCGACCCGCATGCACGTCCCGCCGAATCGGTGTTCCGCACGCCAGACAAGGTTTTCCGGCCCGATCATAAACTCGAAAATGATTTTGAAAACCGCCTTGATCACCCGAAGCATCGACGTAATCACTGATCGAAGAGCCACCAGCCGCAATCGACTCGGCCAGCACCTCCGTCGTGAAAGCCTTGATCCGCGCGGCTTCCACGGCAGTCACTCGTTCGGAGGATCGCCCTGGCCGCACACCGGCCCGAAACAAAATTTCGCTCGCATAGATGTTCCCGACTCCAACAACGATCTTCGCATTCATTAAAAGATTTTTAATCGGAGAGCGATGAGTCCGCGCCTTTTGATGGAGATATTCCGGTGAAAAAGCGGGATCAAAGGGCTCGGGGCCCAGCAAATCCAGTCGAGGATGCGCGGACGTGAGATCTTTCGCCCAATCAAGCACCCCGAAACGACGCGGGTCACGATAAATCAAGGTCAACCCGGTTTCAAACTCGATACGGACATGGTCATGAGGCCCCGGAAGCACTTTGGGATCCGTTGCCGTCCGCCAGCTCCCCGTCATCCCGAGGTGGGAAAGAACGCCTCCCGTTTCCGCCGCCAAAAAGAGATATTTCGAGCGACGAAGGACGGCCCGAATGGCCTGCCCCTCCAGTGACCGCAGTTGACGAACAGGAATGGGATCGCGCAGATCCTTGCGGGCGAACTCGAATCTCCGAATGACGGGTTGATCGAGCAACAGGGTTTCTAGGCCCCGTCGGATGCTCTCAACCTCGGGAAGTTCAGGCATATCACACCTATCTATTTGAAATTACTCATTGTTGAAAGTGCGTTAAGTGCCATGTCACCTTTTGTCACCCTATTTATATTCCATGTCACCTAGAAATCTCATTTTGCCCTCCTAAGCGGGATGACATTCGCCGCCTCGGAAGCTGTCTCGTCGTGCAAACCTAGACTTTTGATGTGCTCTACAATCTTGAGTGAGGTTTCTTTCTGAACCTCCCCGTCGATCTTCGAGTAGTGATCCGCGAGCTTAAGGTCTTTGTGTCCGGTCATAGCAATAACCGAATCCAATCCCATCCCACCGACCCTGCGAGCCAAGGTCGCCATTCCATGTCGCAAGCAGTGAGTACCCCGATAAGGAATACCTGACCTGCTCTGGGCACCACGATAGTTCACTTGAATCGTACAGTAGTTGAGAGGCTTGCCATCGACATGAAACAAGAAGTTACAGCCTTTTTTCTGCGCCCGTAAGCGGCGTTCAACAATCTCACGCAACCACGGATGCAAGTGGACTCTTCTTGGTTCCTTGTTTTTAGGATAAGGCTTCAGATACTCGAACATCTTACTTGTGTTGCACCAAGAAATTGAATCCTTAATCATCAGGTATTCTTCTTCCAGGTAGATGTTTGAAATCTGAATTCCTGCGGTTTCACCGATTCGCCCCGCTACAAAGAATTGGAGCATGGCAAGGTCCGCATACAACTCCGGCAACGCCGAAAAAAACTTGAACGCAGCATCAACCGTGATCTTCTTCTGCTCCGGCTTCACCGTGGGCTCACGGATGAAAGCCATCTTCTTGTGGCGCGGTCGGATCGGTGTAAACAAATCACTCGACTCTGTTTCAAACTCATCTTCAGCTTTATACCAATTGAAAATGGTATTGAAGAGATTGAGTTCATTATACAGGTTGCAGCGTCCAGCGCATCCCCTCCCCTTTGCCTTGTACTCTTCAGAGGAGTAATACTTCTTCTTGCGCTCAACCCAACGATTGATAACAGTCGAAGTAATTTCCTCCATGTGATGATCGCCTAAATCAGAAAGATGCTCCCACCGCCGCTCCCAGATTCTTTGCGTACTGAGTTCTAGCGAAGGGAAGTGCAGAACCTTCATGCGATTCCAAACGTGTCTAAGAGTAGAGGTTGTTTTGACAACCTCTGCTGTCTTAGAACGATCACCGTCAAATGTATTCCTCCAGTGAATCGCATCACGAATGCTCTCAAAGGTTTCGGAATACTGCTTACCTTTGATTTTCTTTAATGCTTGATAACGTCCCGTAACGACATCCTTGCGAATGCCTGGATGCTTAGGAACATTGATACGTCGTTTACTCATTTTAAGTCTCCTTCTTCGATCCAGTTTTGGATCTCGAAGGGGACGAAATAAAGTTTTCCGCGTTTCTTCCTATGTGGAATCAAATCTCTCGATGTGAGGTTATACAGAGTACGTTTCGAGTAACCTGTATAGGTCGCAACATCGTCAATTTTCCAAAAATCTATTCTATTGAGAAAGAGCGAGGGGTCGTGACCTGAGACCCGAAAATTGAGCCAGTTGCAATGCAAGTCGGCCTGCGCAAAACTTAGAC
>JAHBUU010000071.1 GCA_019637895.1 Pseudobdellovibrionaceae bacterium
GAAAAGTAAGCCGCCTTCAAATAAGCCTGCTCGATTTCGCGGAACGAAAAGACACCTAGGCATAAAAAAATCGTCGGTACCAACAGGTAGGCCTGCGCCGACGGTTTCAAGAATCGCTTTTCCTCGGCTATGATCAGCAGAATGATCGCCAAAACAAAGTTCAAGAGGCCGAGGTAAATCAGGCTCAGCAAAGGGCCCATTCCCGGATTCAAAAAGAATGGAACGGCGAGACCCGCAAAAAGCCCCCCGAAATAACTGACACCCAAAGCAATCGAGTAAGAGACCCCCGCCGACTGCGACTGCAAAAGCATCGGGAACTCATAGCCCGACAAAAAGCCGACGACAAAAATCAACAATCCGACCAGCAAATAAAGACCGATAATCCCATCGCCCCCTTCCGCGGGAACGAGATTCAGAAAACCGATCCCATAAGCCAGACTCCCGCCCACGAAAACCAAGGCAGACAGGAGAGCTTCGACCTTGAAGAGTTTGAGCAGCGGTTTCTTCTCGGGGAACAGGGAACAGACACCCGTTCCCCCTCCGAGCCCGAGCAAAAACACCCCAATCCCCAAACTTTGGGACAGAATCTCATTCTGGGATAAGTCAGAAAGAATTTTGGCAAACAAAAGCTCATATGAAAGACTGCAGAAAGACAGAATAAAAATCAGTGCACAAGACAGCCAATACTTCATACAATGAAAGTGTCGCACCATGAGATGATCGTGGCCAAGCGATATTATACATCCGGGGGAGCATGAAGATGGGACTTCGTAAACACGACAAAGGTTTCTCACTTGTCGAAGTTCTGATGGCGCTGGGAATTCTGTCCTTGGTGTCATTGGGCGTCGGCGTCGCTGTCAGCTCGCTGATGAGCCAGCAGCAACAGGTCGTTACCTCGGACATCGGCGACAACTTCTCGGCCGCTTTCTTTCAGCACCTTCTCGTTCCCGTCAATTGCAACGCGGCGATCAACAATCAAGCCCTCCCAACCTCTGGGAACGGCACCCCTCTGATTGTTCACTCATTCGGTGGCGAAGCCAACCCCGCCCTCAATGTCGTTCAGGCAAACACGCAGGTGGACAGAGGGTTGTTCGTCAACAGCCTCACGATCCGGCAGAAACCGGGAACATCCGGACAGATCATCCAAATCGGCAGCAACAATCAACGGGATCGTCGGATCGCGCAGGTCGTCCTAAAGCTTGAACGCCGCCCACCCAACGAGGCTCCAAGACCCTACCCGGACCGCATCCTCGAAATCCCGGTTCTCTTGCCCGCGGGTGGCGGAAATATGCAAGAGTGCCAGCTCGAATCCGATGCCGAAGATCTTTGCCTCTCCATGGGAGGGACCTATCAGAATGACGAATGCATCCCACCGACCCAATGTTCGATGAAGGGAACCTACATTCAAACAACCTGCAGCGATAACTCCTATGGCTGCGCCAACGAGTACACCGGCGGAGACAGGAACAACACCTTCACGGGTGGGGAATCATGCCCCGAAGGCAGTTGCCCGACGCAATCAGGACGCTTCAACATCACTCGAAGCGTACAGACCGGGAAAAAGTCTTCTAAGAACATCACGGTCTACGAGAACTTCTATATCTGCATGAGCTGCCCAGGCATGACTTGCCCGAGCAGTCCGGCCTCGACACCGGCCAAAAAGAACTGATCAGTCCAACGGCTGGAGCGGAGATTACATCCGCTCCAGATACCCTTTCAAATCCACGTCCGGCGCTTCATCCTGACCCGAGCCAGGGGCTCGACTGCGCAAGCCTTGCAACGTGAAATCCATCCGAGCATCGTAAGTTCTTTCGATCTGATTCCGCAAACGCTGCTCAGCCTTGTACCAATCCAGGTCCCAGGCGGAATCACGACAGCCCGCAAATTCCTGACTGCCGATCGCAGCCCCCCAGCGCAATTCCGCACAGTGATACGGATCGAAAGACATCTTGAACAAACGGGCCATCAGATGATCGTAACCCAGGCGAACTTCTCCGCCTCTTGAGTTCACATAAGTGATGGAGCATTTCTGGGACTCCTCACGGTATGTTCGCAGCAAATCGCCTTTTAGGTCCTTGCCATGATAAACCACCAAAGGATCGTTCGCCCGAAAGCGGCCAACCAAGGATTCCATCGTCGTCCGCAACTCAACAGCGGCCGTTTTCAACCGAGCATCCCTTGAGGGCGTCGAGTATTCCTCCCAATCACCACTGGTCCCATAGATGTTCACAGGCAGCCGCTCGGGATTAGATTGAGCATCGATGCCCTTTTGAACAGCGATCTGAATAGAAATCACCCGATCCTGGAAGTCCGAGCACATACCGGCCATCATGGAGCGCATTTCCTCGACCGGGTTGAACCGCAAGGATCCCGCCGCCAGCTTCAGACGAGTATAAGAATAGAAATCCGTCAGGACCCCATTTTGCGTCCATTTCTTTGCTTTCCAGTTGGAATTTACGTACTGCTCGGTCGAGTAATCCGCGAGTTCCGCATTCGCCAAGGACACCATTCGTCCGCCCACCCAAGAGCCATCAGCAGACTTCTGCGCACCCACCAACTTCATCGGACGGAAGTTCTTGAAACCCGATCCGTGACTGGCTCGGCTGTTCGAGAACTTTTCGCCGAACATGATCCGAGTGATCGACTGATCTGGATGGGCATCCATCATATACACACGACCATCGGAACCGATTTTGTAAACCACCGCCACGTGGCCCGAAGGATCGTAAAAAGCCGTCCCTGGGCGAATCGCTCCTTTGGAAACAGCGACCGGATAAAAGTCAGGACCGACGCCACGGCCATCCGAGGTCATCACGACATCCAGATCCGGTCCGGTTCGAAACATCGCTGTCGAAACATAGTCCACCAGGGTATTCAGAATCTTAACGCCGGGCTGATCTCCCAGCTTTGCAGAGGTCAGGTCCAAACGGGCCGAAACATAGTTCCCGTCTTTGGAGTAACGAATATCCCCGGATCCGCCCCGAGCCTTCATCGCCGAAGAGTACACAAAGGGCAGACCGTTTTTCCAAGCAAAGTAACCCATCAGGGTGTAAGGCAGATCCGCGCAATCCGAACGGAAGGAATCATTCGCACGGTCCGTTCCACGATAGGGGTTGGCCGCATTTTTCAGGCAGGAGTTGATCGAACGACAACCGCTTTCACCCAAGGCCTGGACAAACTCGCTGTATTTATTGAGGTCGGACTCGGACCACTGGGTTTTCCAAATCTTCCATCCGCGGGAATTTACCTGAGCACGGGCGTCCGCCGTCACCGCGACGAGGAAAGAAACGACCAAAAGAAAACGAATGAAATTGAGCCCTGCCATCAGAGTCCCCCTCAGGTAAAAAGATCGAAGAAGGCAGTAGCACGGGCCTTTCAGAAGTGGCATCTCGACATGCCGGGATGTGCTTTTTTCATCCTGAAAACCCTTAAAACCAATATGTCGATACCGTCACGGGAGCTTCACACGGATCGGACATGCTTTTGCCATCCTAAGCCAGCGAATCGTTGTTTTTCCAGGCATGGAAGGAGTTCAAAATGACCATCAAGAAAGAATACGTTCCTCCAAAAATGGGATCGCTCGTCGACCAAGCCAAGGGCTGGGTCAAGGATTTCAATTTTTCACGTCCATCGACGACATCGGTGGCCCTGAAAAGCGTCGGTCTCGTGACATTGGGGATCGCAGCAGGTGCTGCAATCGCTTACTTCTTTGACCCTGTCAGCGGCTCTGACCGCAGAAAGTCTTTGAAGGAAAAAGGACAGGATCTTGGCCGCAAAACCGCCGAGACCGTGCAAGACACTTATCAATCCGCGAAAGAGGCTCTCTCGTCGAGGGTTTCCTCCACAGAGACCACTTCCGCCACCCAATCGACAGCTGATCTCCATTGAGGTCAGTCAAGATCGGGTCGAGAAGGAAGGCTTGAAACGCCTTCCTTCTCTTTTTTTTGCACCGATAAAAGCTCGCATCAAAAAGGCTCTTCTAGCGCTGCTCTTGGAATCCCGCTAAATTAACGTCATGAAAAACCTGACCGCGAATCGTCCACCGCTCAAGGGAATCATTTTTGATTTCGATGGAACCCTCGTCGACTCTCTCGTCAATGCGACCGAATGTTTCAACGAAGCCTTGCTCCTCTGCAGGGAGGCCCCCAGAACGGCTGAGGAAATCAAGAAACACTTCGGAACCGGAGCGGATCGAATCTTCTTTCAACTTTTGAAAGATGACCAAAGAGCAAAAACGGCTTTTTCCGCCTACAAACAAAGAATGCGTGACCGAGCCCATCAGATTTTCTTGCACGAAGGCGTCTCTGATCTTTTGGGTCAGCTACAAAAAGCGCAGATTCCCCTCGGAATCGTCACCGGCCGCCACCAAGACGATCTTGAGATCGTTCTTGAGCCCCATGGAATCAAGGACCTGTTCCAAGTTTTGATCGCCGACAACCAAGTTAAAAACTCGAAACCTCACCCCGAGGGCCTTCTGCTGGCCCTTGAAAAGATGAAGCTCGATCCTCAAGAAACCATGTATGTGGGTGATTCGACGGTGGATATCCAGGCTGCGAAAGCAGCGGGCACTCTTTCGGTCGGCGCCCTTTGGGATTCTTTGGCATCTCTGGATGCGCTCTCACTGGAACAACCGGATCATTTGATCCAGACTCCGAGCGAGATCTGGACCCTCTTCAACGAAAGCCGTTAGAACTCGACAACGACCTCGACGGCCAAATGATCGGACGCACGAGCTTGACGTTCGCCATAGTTTCGAGGATGAGGCAAAGCCAGACCCTTTTCATCAAGATGAGGCAGAATCAAGGCGCTCTCGACCCGGTATTTCCCCTGCCCTGAAATCAAAAAGCCATCCAACTGATTGAACTCGGCCGGACCCTTCATCGGGAAGTAGTAATGCGTTCCCCGGCGATCCTTCGGGATCGGATTCGGCGACAAATCAAAGGAATCCTTAAAGCCCGCACGCCAAATCGGAGCAAACTCTGGTGAGGTGGGAACGTTGTTGTTGAAGTCTCCGGTCAAGAGAATCGGCAGTTCTTCACCGAACTCCTGTCGCAAATAGCGAACTGCCAGCTCTGTGGCCTCGGCCTGCTGCAGGCGTTTCGGAAAGCTGCCCTGATCGCCCCGCTGTGATTTATAATGGGTGGAAAGAAGAATGAACTCTTCACGGGGAACGCCATCTTCGAGGCGACGGAAAATGGCCATCGGAAGATCCCGCGAGAACACCTTATTCTCACCCTGCTGCGGATGAACGGGAGCATCTTTGATCTCGGTCAGATCTTTCAAACTGCGATATTCGACTTCGAAC
The DNA here is from genome assembly GCA_019637895.1 of Pseudobdellovibrionaceae bacterium. Taxonomy (GTDB): domain Bacteria; phylum Bdellovibrionota; class Bdellovibrionia; order Bdellovibrionales; family Bdellovibrionaceae; genus JAHBUV01. Next base: position 5,306 of record JAHBUU010000071.1, read on the forward strand.
GGCAGATCCTTCTTAACGAGAACAGCCACGTCGATTCCACGCTGATCATTTCCCTCGATCAAAAAGACCTGATACTTTTTGTCCAGATAACGATCACTGAAAAGCTCGGCGGCCCGGTAGTTTTCGACTTCGACCCAGGTCATGATATCCGGATCGGATTTTCGGATGATCCGGGCCAGCGCTTCTCGCTGCGCCTCGGTTTTCACATCGGTTCCCTTGTTGAACTTTTTGTCCGTCAGACTGAAATCGCGTTCGAAAAGGTTCAGCATATTGAATTCAAGAAACTTCAATTTCTTGGTGGAGCTCTTGCGATAAGGACCGGGAATGGCGCGTCGCGAGGAAGGCCCCATGAAAGGCCCCAAAAAAATTCTTTCGCAACGCGCTCCCTGCGCGAACTTCGTCCCACTCCAATTCCAGGCGCCGCCCCCCTCGGAAGCCAGCTCCAAACTCTCTCCAGGAGGCGGAGGAGCAAATGAATGGAGTCCCGCCCCCAAAAATGCAAAAAAGACGACAAGTGCAACACTGGCAAAAAAGGATCGAAGAGGGTTCTGCATAGGGTTTCTATCGGTGCTTCCGGATCTCTCCAACAGCGAATTCTCTTGACGAGACCAAGGTCTCGCCAAAGGCTTTTATATTGAGACATTATTGCGCAAGGTTTGCGCGGAGTCGGCGCCTGGAGGGGATCCGACTCTTATCTTAAGGAGGGGATTATGAACTACCGAATGTATTTCGCGGCGTCTCTGCTGGTCTTTACGACCGGGCTGCAGGCGGGCGCGTCCCAGGTCGATGACCGGGCACTCGAAAATGAACTGAACAACAGGTTCCAAGGCAAGACCGTCCAGACACCAACACCCCCGGCTCTCAGCCAGGCAGTGAAAGCGCTCAAGGTTTTGCAGGAGACACCCGGAGCAGCCCCTCAAGCCTGCACCGAAGCCACCTGGTCCACCTTTGGTGGCAAGTACGCCTTGAGCACGGATTCTCAGACAGGCAAGCCCTGCCGAATTTACGACCTTTCGTTCCCGACTCTGAAGACCTTCTTGGGTTTCTTCAAAGGCCAGACCGTTTCCAAAATTCCAGTCGAGCGCTTCACATCCAAGGATTATCTGAACTGGATGCGCGGGAACTACGGCGAAGTTTATAAACGCATCATCGACATCCGGTCGAACTTCAACGAATCCCAGGCCGCACAGGCGAGCTGGGTCGCTCAGTTGAAATTCAAACCAGGAACCCCCGCTTTTGCACAGATGAACACCAAAGGTGGCGCTACCCTGCCCTCGTCCTTTTACGCCTCTGACCTCGACATCGGCGAGTTCAAGCTGAAAGATTCCGAGCGCCTGCAGCTCCGCCATCTCTTTATCCAGACACTGTCGCTGACTCAGAGTGGTTTCGCACCGCTCTCCGAAACGGAACAGGCTTGGCAAGAAACCATCGAGCGCCCGGAAAGCTTCCTCGAGAAAATCCGCTTTGACTGGAACGATCTCGACAAGGTTTACGATGTGGCCCTCGAAGGTCATTTCCTGCCTTTGAACGGCCCCATGGTTCTGGTCGACTTCAATATGCAGTACAAATATGCGGTCGAGGCGATTCTGCGCTCCACACTGGGCCTGACATTGCAGACCCTGGCCCGCTTCATTCCCAATATCGCGGTTCGAAATATCGTCTACGTCGCCGTGACGGATTCTTTCGACTTCCTGGATATGACCTATCAATCCCAGTTGGCCCAACTCGAGGACACGCTGCGCTCCGGGATCAGCAATCAGATTCGGATCGAAACGGATCAGAACCACCTGCAGTCCGGCTTGAACATTCTGTTCGGTTCGGGCTCTTCGCTGTTCTCCGAGTACATCCTGTCATTGGCTCAAGGTCAGACCTTCGATTGGCAACAACTCGAAAAACTTGGAAAGACCGCTCGCTATCGTGAAGAGAAAATGCGCGGAATCACACTCGCCAATCTCAACTCGCGCATGGTCCTCAGCAAAGGCTGCGAAGTCGAACGAACAGCCACTTACTTCGCGACCTGCATGAAAAAAGGCAAAAAAGAGGCGATGTATTCCCTGATGACAGATCAAAAGATCTTCATGTGGAATCCAGGTGCACCCCTTGTTCACAACTACGGCATGCCCTCGGCCGTTTTCATGAAGAGATCCGCCACCTGGCTCTTGTCCGCGGGATTGCGCGTTTTCGATATCCCGTATCTGCCAAGAACTCTCGCTTACAACTTGGGCTATGTCCTGAAGGATTACGCTCGCGGCGGGATGATCGACGAGGCTCACCTCAAGAACCATCTGTGGCTGTCGAAACGCCTGACGTCTGGTCTGAGCGCCGAAAACGAGCAGATCTTGAAGTGGCTCTATATCCAGAACATCAATCCGTTCCTGCCAAAGTCTGAAAAAATCGAAGATGCGGTCATTTCTGCCAATGCCGCTTTGCTGGGAATCGCTAAACCGACTCTCGAGACTCTTCCTGTCTCTCACAGAGGTTTTTAATCATGAAGAAACCAATGAGCCTTCTTTTGACCCTCGCCCTTTTGGGATCGCCCGCTCTGGCCGCTTCGACGATCGCCATCGTCGACTCTGGGACCGATTTCGAGCACGAACTCCTCTCGGGAAAATCGTGGACAAATAAGAATGAAATCGCCGGCAATCTGGTCGATGACGACCGCAACGGGAAAGTCGACGATCGGCATGGCTGGAACTTCGCTGAAGGATCGGGCACTTTGTTCGTTCGGGATCACCTGAACTCGATCAACCCCATCATCTTTCCGATCTTCCGGATCATCGCCAACCTGCAAGACGGCACCATCACTCCGGACGAAAAGACCTTCTGGGAAAAGAACGTGACCTCGCTGTCCGCTCCGCAAAAGCAGGCCTTGCTGACCCACCTGAATTTCTACGGGCAATACTCCCACGGAACTCACGTGGCCGGCATCGCCTCGGCGCAATCCCCCGATTCACAGATCTTGGTCGGACGGATGTTCCCGGATGATCCACCTCGCGACTACGCCCACCCGCAAGGCCTCGCCGTACGAACTCAAGGTGTGATCGATTATCTGTACGGAATGCTCGCGACTTTGACGAATGCCACCTTTGATTCGGCTTCGGGCTACCTGAACGAAAACAAGGTTGACGTTGCGAACTACAGCCTGGGTGTCGGTCTGCAAATGATCGCCAAGCAGTCCCTGATTCTGCGCGGAACAAAAGAGCCGACGGCTGAACAGATCTCTGAAGAAACGCATCGCCTGTTCAAACAGTACGAGCCGAAAGGCAAAGTCTGGATGGCCAAGGCCCCTGCGACCTTTTTCGTGATTGCAGCAGGGAACGATGGATCCGACAACGATGCTTTGCCGATCTTCCCGGGTTCTGTGCGGGCGGAAAATGCCATCACAGTTGCAGCGACCCAAGGAGTTTCCTCTTTGGCCTCGTTCTCGAACTATGGGAAAACCAGCGTCGACATCGCGGCTCCGGGCGTATCGATCATGTCCTCAGTCCCCAGCCTCAACCGCTCTGAGCTCTTGCCCATGTCCGGCACCTCGATGGCAGCCCCTTATGTCACAGGCGTCGCTGGTCGGATCAAAACGATCAATCCTGACCTGACACCGGCGCAGAACAAAGCGATCTTGATGGGCACCGTGGACGTCAAAGAATGGCTGAAAGACAAAGTCATCTCTTCCGGCGTCGTCAATGCGGAAAGAGCCTACCAAGCCGCTCAGCTCAGTCGCACACTGCCCCTGGATGAAGCTCTCCGTCTTTCCCGGGAACAGGTCAAAGACATTGCCGAAGCAAGATCTGTACTGAAAACTCCAGAAATGAAAGCTCCCGCCGATCTCGTCGAGATAGCCGGAAAATTGATTTTCTAATCACACAGATTGAGTTTAATCTGTCTTTGTCAAAAAGGGCCCTCACCGGGGCCTTTTTTTGTCGGAAATTCAAATTTGCTCCAACCAAAAGACAGTCAGCGACGTTTGTTCGCGAATTCTTCAAAACTCTTTTCCGACCAACAGCTCGGCCATGACAAACCAGCTCCGCCTGAAGGCTCATTTCATTTATTCTTCGCTGCAGATCGCAAATATTGTTAAAGAATCGTCAAGATTTAGTTCTTGTTCTCGACGACAGACCTCAGTAAATCCTCCTTGTTAGCGCGGAGGCCTACATGTTGACGAGCGACGACCCGGACGCACCTGCCTATAGTCACGACTCCCATTGTGGAGGATTTTCATCGGACAAAATGATCCGTCTCTTTGCCCGCGCTGGCGGCCTGATCGGATCAAGCCTTGACGAACAAGAAAACCTGCAGAATTTAGAGAAGCTTCTCATTCCCCAAATCACCGACTCAATGACGGTCTGGCTCCTGGATGAAAATCATCAACTCCAAGCCGTTCGCTCATCTTCTCCTCCTCCGCACGAAGGCGACGATTGGAAGGACTCACAACTGCCCACAAAGGTTGTCCGATCCGGGCTCTCCATTCGCGAAGACGAGTATTGCTGCCTCCCCTTGAGAGTTCGTCATCAGGTCATCGGTGCTCTCGAAGGCCACAATCGGGGCCATCGTCTCTATGAAGCCGACGACATGATCATCCTGGAAGAGATCGCCAGCCGCACGGCCATCGCTTTTGAAAACTCGCGCCTGTATCAAACCTTGAAACACACAGAAATCCAGCTTCGCGATGCAAAACTTCAAGCGGAATCGGCCAGCCGAACAAAATCTCAGTTTCTGGCAAATATGAGTCACGAGATTCGCACCCCGCTGGGGGCCATCCTGGGATTCGTCGACCTGATGCTGTCACCCGGTGAAAACCAGCAGGACTGCGCGCTTTGGGGACAAAAAATCAAAAAGAACGGAAAGCATCTTTTGCGCCTGATCGACGAGATCCTCGATCTTTCCAAGATCGAGTCCGGCCATCTCGAAATCGCGACTCAAAACGTTCAGACGACGGATTTCATCCACGAGATCCATCTCACGATGATCGCCCAAGCCGTTCAAAAAGGGATTCACCTGAACTTTAAATTGGAAAGTGCGATTCCTTCGACCATCCAAACGGATCCGACGCGCCTTCGGCAGATTCTTTTCAACCTGATTGGAAACGCGATCAAATTCACCGATCAAGGGTCCGTGGAAGTCAGTATCAGCTACCAACCATTGCTCGACCTGCTGAGCTTTTCGATCGCCGACACGGGCATCGGACTCACCGAAGAGCAAAGCCTGCGTTTATTTCGACCGTTCAGCCAAGGCGACCCTTCACACACACGGCGCTTCGGTGGGACGGGCCTTGGGTTGACCCTTTCACGGGACTTGTCCCGTATGCTGGGCGGAAACGTCGAGCTCATCAGAACCTCACCCAATGCCGGCAGCACCTTTCAAGTCACGATCGCGGGAAATGTCCCCGCAGAAACGCCGTTCATCGGCGAGTTCCTCCCTTTTGAGGGGAAAGCTCCATCCAAGGCAAGCACCCCGCCTCAAAAACTGTCGGGACTGAAAATCCTGTTGGTCGAAGACTCCGCCGACAATCAGTTTCTGATTAGTCGCTTCCTGAAAAGTGCTGGTGCGGAGATCGAAGTGGCCGAAGATGGAGCCCGAGGACTGGAAAAAGCAATGCGAGGGGATCACGACCTCATTCTCATGGACATCCAGATGCCGCTTCTGAACGGCCATCAAGTGACGCGCATTCTCCGTCAGAATGGCGACAGTCGGCCCATCCTCGCCCTGACGGCTCATGCCCTCAAGGAAGAGCTGGAAAAGAGCTTGGCTGCAGGATGCAATGACCACCTCACCAAGCCCATTGATCGGGCAAAACTGGTCGATTTGGTCGCCTACCATGGGAAAAAACCCCTCAAAGGAGCCATCGAGAGCTCTACTCGTCGCGTTAATATGTCAGGATTTCATGGTGATGTCAGATCTCCATAGACTTCATTCCTGAAATCGATGAATTTGCCCGCAAGTTAACACGGATTTCCCGTATATGCCCCGAATTGGCGGGGTGTTTCTACCAGGCACCGAAATGCCTGACTACGAGGTTATAAATGAAGCATCTGTTCGTGCTCCTGCTTGTTGGCCTTTGCTCAACGTCTTACGCGCAAAAGGCTCCATCTCCGAAAGCTCACCCTTACTACGGCCGCGGCTTCTATGAGCGCGTGAACGTCGGCGAGTCCAATACGGACCTGCGGATGACTCTGCGCCAGATCCTCCAGTGGGATCACAAAAAAGTCCAAGGCGACTTCGACGAAATCAGCCAGCGCTGCCAAGGCAACGGTTGCTACCGTCACACAGCGATTGGTTATTCCAACGCACGTACCTTCCTCCTCGGATATTTCTACCTGGTCCAAAAAGGAAGCCAATACGGCGTTCGCGACGTCTATTGCGAAAAGATCTACGGCCCAGAAGATTTCCGTGGCAACGATCGCCCGGGTCCGAACCGTATTCCTGACCACCGGGTCGTTAACGTCGAGCACACTTGGCCGCAAAGCCGTTTCAGCGGACGTTACGACAAAGAATACCAAAAATCCGATTTGCATCACTTGTATCCAACCGACACCGAGCTGAACTCGATCCGTTCGAGCTTCCCATTTGGCGATGTCGAGCGTGACATGGGTTCGACCCTGAAGTGCGGCGGCAACGCTCGTATCGGAGTCGGCGAACGCGGCGGAACCGTTTTCGAAGTTCCTGATCACCACAAAGGAAACGTGGCTCGTTCGATCTTCTACTTTGCCACCCGTTACGACATGCAAGTCGATCCAGTTCAAGAGCTGGCGCTGCGACAGTGGAACAAACAAGATCCTGTCGATGCCGAAGAAGCCGCTCGTAACGAAGAGATCTACAAGGCTCAAGGGAACCGCAATCCTTTCGTCGATTACCCAATCCTGGTCGATCGCATCTCTGACTTCTAAGACATCCTTTCATCACGAATGAATAAAAAAGCCCGCGACCAACGCGGGCTTTTTTATTTCAGCTCATTTCAGTGCCTTTGCGAACTCTCCCCTCCTAGCTTGGTTTTACAAATCAAAGGAGGTCCCATGAATCGCATCTTTCGCTTCTTGATCTTCAGATCACGACAAAAGGGCCAGGCAGAGAGACGGTGATTTCAGGGAAGCTCTATAAAGAGACCCGGCCTTTCTGCTCATGAAGGAAAAAAACCTGCAGCTTCCGCTTTTCTGTTCGTTCAATCCCTAAAGGCATCAAGCGGCTACCGGGCATCCGGCAGCCAAAGCCGAAACTCACTTCGTCTTGTTCGTTCCGCCGCCAGCTCCGACCGATTGGATGATCCGAGTCTTAGGATTGACGGTCACAGAAATCGCTTTCCCCGTCCGTTCACTCTCGAGGCAGGCATTATAGATTTCGCTGTATCGGGATCCGCTGGGCAGGTAGTAGCTTTCACCATTCCGAAAGACCACTTCAACCCGATCGATTTTTCTGATCACATTGACCGCCGCACTGAAGGACTCACCACCGGCGGGTTTCGCAGGGGCTTCAGAGTCCTCGTCGATCAGTTTTGGAACTGGGAGATCCGTGGCCTCTTTGCCGTCTTCTTGTTGCTTGGTGGCGGCCTTTTTGTCCTCTTCCGAGAGGGCCATCGATCCGCCCAAAAGGATTCCAACGATCACGATCATCGACAAAGCTTTCATCAGGCCTCCTGACCTCTATGATAAAAGCCCGTTGAAGATGGAATCAACTGATCCCGAAAAGTCTCAACCCATGGACAGTGAGCACCGCCAAGGCATAGGCCACGACGTTGAACGACACGAGCTGGACCCAGGCGAACTGCCAGGAACCGCTTTCTTGCTTGGCCACCGCAAAGGTCGACATGCACTGCAAGGCGATCACAAAAAAGACTAAGAGCCCCGCCACCGTCGCTGGTGTGAAGATCTGAGCTCCATCCGAAGCCCGAGTGGCCGTTCTCATGTGATCCAAAAGTGTCTGGTTCTGGACATCTTCATCCTCGGCCGTCGCTTTGAACATCACAGCGAGGGTCGAAACGAAAACCTCGCGAGCGGCAAAGGCCGAGATCAACCCCACACCCACGCGCCAATCAACACCCATCGGTTCAAAGATCGGTTCAATCAGATGGCCCGCTTGTCCAGCATAGCTTTCCTCCATCTTGACGGCAGAGTCCTCGGTCTCGACTTGAGGAAAGGTCGTTCCCACCCAGATCAGCACCGCAATCACAAAGATCACCGGACCCGCTTTTTTCACATAATGCAGGGTTCGCGTGATCGCCTGGCGAGCCACGACTCGCACGCGAGGACGACGGTACAAAGGCAATTCCATCAATAACAGCGACCCTTGCTCTTGCGGGAGCAAGCGATTCAGAATCGCCGCTGCGGCTGCACCGACGATCAACGCCAGGAAATACAAACCGGCCAAGCCCAAGCCTGCGGCCAAGGCATCATCCACAAAAATAAAACCGAGCATCAGGGCGTACACCGGCAGGCGTGCCGAACAGGTCATCAAGGGAATGATGAACTGAGTGATCCAACGATCCCGTCTCGAGGAAATATTCCGAGTCGCGATCAAGGCCGGAACAGCACACGAGAACCCAGAGAGGATCGGAACGAAAGACCGTCCGGTCAGACCGATCTTCGAGAAGGGACGATCGATCAAAGTCGCCGCCCGAGCCAGATACCCCGTGGACTCCAACAAACCGATCCCGAAAAAGAGGATAAAGATCTGAGGCACGAACACCATGAACGCACCGAAGCTGGCGATCACACCGTTGGCGATAAAGTCCGAGAAAAGCCCTTCACCCAAAGCGGCGGCGGCCATCTCACCCAGAGACGAGAAGCCTCCGTCGATCGCATCCATGAACGGAGTGGCAAGCCAATAAATGCTCACGAACAAAGAGGTCATGATCAGGAAAAAGACCACCGGTCCAACCCACGGATTCAAAAAGAACCGATCGAGATGACGGGTGCGCTGACTGAGATGAGCCAGCCGCGCCTCGGGGCGATCGACCTTCGATAGCGCCACTTTGGCCAAACGACGAGCCTCGGGCTGAATGACCGAGAAGTCAGAAAAGTTTCTTTCGACAGTTGCCACTGAGGACAGTTTTCGGGCCTCATCGACAACGTCCGGAAGGCCACCACCAAGAATCCCCTCGAAAGCAACGACAGGAACCTTGAGTTCGCGGGACAGAGCCTGCAAGTCGAGCTGGATGCCTTCTTTGCGCAGGAGATCGGCCATCGTGACGATCACACCAACGGAAAATCCCGCGGCTTTGGCCTGTAAAACGAGATGAAGATGGCGTTCAAGCTGAGTTCCATCGACGACCACCAAAACCCCATCGACAGGGCCCGATTCAACCCCTCCGAACAGAGCATTGACCGTGACTTCCTCATCCCCGCTCCGGGCCACCA
>JAHBUU010000072.1 GCA_019637895.1 Pseudobdellovibrionaceae bacterium
GACCTCACCAGCATCGCACTCACTCCGCAGTACTTGGTCTGCGACAGATGGACGGCTTCCAGAAGAAGTTTGGGATCCACAGCGCCCGTGGCTTTGAACGTCAAGAGAGCCTTTGTGAATACCGCCGGGTAACCGCCTTTGCTCATCTCGATCTCAATATCCACATCCAGACTCTCAAATGGCTGCTTGTGCTTTTTTAAGAGCGCCACCACATCCATCGCTGTGCAACCGCCAAGACCTGCGGCGACCAGTTCTTTCGGAGTCTGCGCCGAACCACTACCGATCGGTGGATTCGCATCCATTGAAACCGTATTGGCCCCGACGGTGGACTCGAACTTCATATTGCCCGTCCATTTCAGCGTATTTTTCATTTCAACTCCTTTGTCTCGAAAAGAGGCTTTGCTCGCCCCCTTAAAATTCCTCTTGCACCTTCGTTTTCTTTTATATATGATAAAATCGTTATATGTCAATACAAAGAAACAAACCCAAGGAGGGTTCACCCATGGCAAGCGTTTCCGTCGATAAAATCGAGAAGTCCTGTGTCGAGGTGAGCCAGATCCTCAAAGCCCTTGCTCATCCTCAGCGTCTGATTCTCTTGAGCAACCTCCTCGAAGGACCCAAAACCGTCGGCGAGCTCGTCAATCTGTGCCAGGCTTCTCAGTCGCAGATTTCCCATTTTCTGACGCGGATGAAACTGGAAGGTCTGGTCAAAGCCGAGCGCGAAGGACGATTCGTCCTTTACTCGGTCGCGGACAAGCGATTGGTCCGTCTGATGAAAGTCATTCAAACTGAATATTGTGAACATGAATAACGGAGGTCACATGAAACAGAATATCCATAACGCCGAACGAATCATCCGGATCATTGCCGGTCTGATTCTCGTCACTTTTGCATTCGTCGGTCCCGCCAACCTTTGGTTCTTGCTGGGTTTGATCCCCCTGGCCACAGGTCTTTTCGGCTGGTGCCCGCCCTATGCCCTACTCGGAATCAACACTTGCCGGATCGGTCGCGGAAATAAGGCCTAAGTAAGAGACCTTCCTTCTTGAATTTAACGGTTTCCTATCGACACCCAGGGGTGCCTATGACGACTATTGCCCAAAATCTTTTTCTTGGATTGGCTGTTCTCGCCGGAACGATTCCGGCGAGGGCCGAAACCCTGAGTTTTCAAACCGTCTGGGAGCAGATCACGACGACCTCTCCCGCTCAAGAAGCTGCAGCCCTCAAGGCTCAATCCGCCGAGGTCGGACTGTCGAACGCGAAAAAGCACTGGCTCCCACGTGTTTATCTCGAGGCCAGGTCCGCTCGCACGAATGAGTCTGGCGCGGTCTTGTTCGGTTTTCTGGGCCAGCGCAAAGTGGGAGCGGCCGATTTCTCGCCAGACTCTCTGAATCACCCAGAGGCACAGACCCAAACCCGTGGCGCCTTGGGCCTTGATCTCGTTCTTTACGAGGGTGGATCCAAGCAAGCACAGGTCCGGATGTACCAGCAGGTCGCAGAGGCTGAAAAGCTCAGTGTGAAGCAAATGCAGATCGAACAATACGGCCAAGCCGGTTTTGCGTACGGAATGATGGCCTCACTCAAAAAACAAAAGCTGAAACTTTTGGATCTCGGCGAACAGGTTTCAAAACTTGTGAAGGGCTATCAGCTTGGCCAGAAATCAAATCCCGTCGGCTATTCGGGCCTTCTGGGAATGAAATCCTTGGCGATTCGCATCGCGGGTCTTGTCGAGCAGATCGAAGCTCAGGAAAACGCCTCGCTGCGAGCCTTGATCGAAATGGGTGCGAAAGAGGCAGGCTGGACCCCGGAATCTTTTGATGCTCGGGCTTTTACCAATCGCTATTTCCCCGTGAGCCAGATCAACCCCGAAGAAGCTTCTCCGAAATCCATGGCTCAACTTTCCGGCGCAAAGGCCCTGGTTGAAACTTCAAAAATGGCCAAAGCCCATTCCCTCCCCCGGGCGGGACTTTTTGCCGAATCCAGCGTCTTCGATGGAAGCCGTGGCACGGCGAACGCCTACACCGCAGGGCTCTATTTGCAGTGGAGCCTTTTCGATCCAAGCAGCACCGGAAAATACAAAGAGGCGAAGCTCAATGCCCTGGCCACGGAAAAAATGGCTCAGGCCTTACTTCAGCAGGAAAACACCGAACGCCAGGGCCTTCTCGAGATGGAACGCAGCCTTCGTTCGAGCCTGCAAAAACTTGATGAAAGCGAAGGGCTCCTCGCGGAACAAACTCAAGTTTCCTCGACGCTTTTCAAGAACGGCTCGATCGGTGCCTTGCAATTTGTCGAACTGCTCAATCGCCGAACCGATCTGATCGCCCAGCAAACCGAGGCGGAAGCCTCTCTGCTGAAAACATCCTCATCCCTGGCCGCAAAATCGAAATTCGAAATCCCTGAAGCCGCTCAAAGCGGAGGTCGCAAATGAAAACGGAAAAATTAGGTTTCGCCGGAAAGCTCGGTAGCGCCTTCATTCATTCAAAACTCACACCGGTGATCGCGATCTCAAGCCTGCTTTTGGGCTTGATGGCCGTCTATCTGACACCGAAAGAAGAAGAGCCCCAGATCTCGGTTCCGATGATCGACATCCGCACCCCCGCACCCGGATTCACCGCCGAAGAGACCGAGCGAAAAGTCACCGAGCCCATCGAGCGGGCGGTTTGGGGTCTGGATGGAGTCGAATACGTCTACTCCAGCAGTCAGGCCCACGGAAGCCTGGTCACGGTTCGCTTTAAGGTCGGCGAACCCATGGAGCCAAGCTTGGTGAAGATTCACCATAAGCTCATGATGATCCAAAGCGAGTTGCCAAAGCAAAGCCTGCCTCCGCAAGTGAAGTCATTTTCAATCGATGATGTGCCGTTCATGGTCCTCACCTTCACCTCGGATAAACTCGATGACTTTCAACTAAGAACTCGCGTCGCTCCCCTGGCGAGGGAACTTTCCAGCACTCCGGATCTGGCTCGGGTTGAACTGCTGGGTGGCCGCAAAAGATCCATCCGAGTCATCGCCGATCCCAAAAAAATGCAGACCCACGGGGTTTCCATTCTGAGCCTCGTCCAAGCCCTCGAATCGAATGATGCCTTGGCTCCTGCGGGAAAAAACTGGGGCGAAACAGAGGTCATGGATGTCGAGGTCGGTGGACGCCTTCGCCATCGCCAAGATGTCGCCCGCACAGCGGTGGGGCAACGATCTGGACGAGTCGTCTTCGTCGAGGACGTCGCACAGGTCATCGATGGCCCCGAAGAGCGGGTGCGCAGCTCGATCTTGGCGGAAAAAGGACATGCTCCGGCCAAGGCGGTCTCGATCGTTTTTGCGAAACGCAAAGGCACGAATGTCGTCACCCTCTCCAAAGAGCTCCTTGAGCGAGCCCATGTCTTTATGAAAGAACAAGGCGACGAAGCCGATCTCCGAATGACCGTCGTTCGCGACTATGGATCGACCGCTTCAGACAAGTCGAACGAGCTGATCGAGCACTTGCTGCTGGCGACATTGTCGGTTTCCCTGTTGATCGCCATCTTCATGGGGCTTCGCGCTTCGCTTGTGGTTGCTATCGCCATTCCTGTGACTCTGGCCCTCACCCTCGCGATTTACTATTTCATGGGCTATACGCTAAACCGGGTCACCTTGTTCGCGTTGATCTTTTCCATCGGGATTCTGGTCGATGATGCGATCGTCGTGGTCGAAAACATCGAACGCCATCTAAAAGACAATTTCAAAGACGGCCTCGTCAAAGCCACCATCCGGGCCGTCAACGAAGTCGGGAACCCGACGATTCTGGCAACCTTCACCGTCATTGCGGCCATTCTGCCGATGGCCTTTGTGCGCGGACTGATGGGTCCCTACATGAAGCCCATTCCCGTCGGCGCCAGCTTTGCCATGATTCTTTCGCTGTTCGTGGCCTTCATCGTCACCCCTTGGGCCGCGGTGAAATTATTGAAAAGCTCTCACCACCACAAAGAAGGACAAGAAGGTCACGAGCTGGGACGACTTGATCGCCTCTATCAAAAGGTGATGGAGTCCCTCTTGCAAAAACGTTCAGCGGCCCTGGCCTTTGGAGGATTTTCCGTCTTGCTCCTTCTGTTGGCGAGCAGTCTGATTTACTTCAAGTCGGTCAAAGTCAAAATGCTACCTTTTGACAACAAACAAGAGTTCCAAGTCCTGGTGGATTACCCCACTCCGACCTCACTGACGATGGGACAAGAATGGTCCACCGAGCTTGCGAACGAAATTCTCAAACACCCCGAGGTCGAGGCGGTTCAAGTCTTTGCGGGTGAGGCCGCACCCTATTCATTTTCGGGAATGGTGAAACACACCTTCCTGCGCAATCAGGATTTCCAAAATGACCTGCAAATCGTCTTGACCGAAAAGGGTCAACGCAAGGCTTCGAGCCACGAGATCATCGAAAGCCTGCGACCCCTGATCAAAGAATTCGGCCAGAAACGAAATGCCGTCACCAAGGTCCTTGAGATTCCGCCAGGCCCCCCCGTGCTTGCCACCATGATCGCCGAAGTCTATGGCCCCTCAAGGCAAGTCCGAGAAAGCGTTGCTCATGAAATCGAAGCCGTTTTCAAGAACGAACCCAGTGTTGTCGATCTCGACACCACGATGCGCCTTGGCCGCGCCCGAAAGATCTACGAATACGATCGCTCGCAAGGCGGCCTTTTGGGAACCAACGCTCGAGACCTGATGAGGCTGGGTCGATTGGTCTTTTCGGAAACGCCGGTCGGCACCTTGTCGGATATCAATGCCCCCGAGGACGTCAGCATTGATCTTTCGATCTCGCAACCGAGCAGGTCCTCGGATGACCCCATCTCGTATTTGCGGGTCCCCTCTTTCGAAGCCGGAAGTGTCGAGGCCGAACAGGCTCTCAAAAATCCGACCCTAGCTGGAAACGAGACGCTGTTCCGCAAGAACTTGAAACCCGTTTCTTATGTCATGAGCGAACTGTCTGGCGCCGAAGAGGCCCCGGTGTACGGGATTCTGAAACTGCAACCGCAGATCAAGTACCCGGTTCAAACCGCCGAAGTCCCCTGGAACACCAGTTTTCCGATCATCAAATGGGATGGCGAATGGTTCATCACCTACGAGGTCTTCCGCGATCTTGGTGGTGCCTTTGCGGTGGTGATCCTGTTGATTTACATTCTTGTTCTTGGCTGGTTCCGGAGCTTCACCGTTCCTCTGATCATCATGGCTCCGATCCCGATCAGTCTGATCGGAATTCTGCCAGGACACGCCCTGATGGGCTCCTACTTCACGGCGACCTCGATGATTGGCTTCATCGCAGGTGCCGGCATCATCGTTCGAAACTCGATCATCCTGGTCGACTTCATCGAGCACCAATTAGGCCTTGGGATGGACCTCAAAGAGGCCGTCGTGAGTGCCGGGGTCCTGCGCTTTCGCCCGATGCTTTTAACGGCGGCCGCCGTCGTCGTCGGAAGTGCCGTCATGCTGGCCGATCCGATTTTCCAAGGACTCGCCGTCAGCCTGATCTTCGGTGAAATCGCAGCCACCGTGCTCAGCCGCTTTGCCGTGCCTGTGCTGTATTTCTGGTTCGTCGGAAAAAGCCGGGTTGCCGCCATTCAAACCGAAACCTCTTCGGAAGGAGTCTAAGTCATGACCATTGAAAATCAGATCCGAGCCTTCGCCGGAGTCTTCATCCTGACAAGCCTGGCACTGTCGCAGCTTCATAGCATTTATTGGCTGCTCTTTACGGCTTTTGTCGGCGCCAATCTTTTGCAGTCAAGCTTGACGCATTTTTGTTTTTTGGAAATCGGCCTGCGGAAAATTCAGAACAAAGGACCTCAGGACAGATAAGGGGCCAGCTTCAGCCCCTCAAATGCTAACGTCTTCCTCGGGATTCCGAGGGAGACGACCCTCCGTCGCTATACAAGAGTCCATCGCCGAAAACCCGGTCCGGCCGTTCGATCCGCATCGAAATGTTCGGATTGTTTTGAGCCGAACGCAGGAATTCATCCATCGAGACGACTTCTTTATTCTTGAAGACGTACTTCTTAGCAATGGCCGCCATCTCACTTTCGCTGACGGACATCGGACGTTTGAAAACCAGATGCCCGTAGGAGTAACACTCCAGTCCCTTCATGGTGAGATAAAGAGTAGTACACCTTTCATTCTCGGGTGCGATGGTGCAGCTCGATCCTAGCGCGGATTCCTTTTTATAAAGATCCAGACTCTCCGTGCCCACTCCTTCGAAGGACCGCATCTTGTAAAAAAAGGAATCACTTTCCCCGCGATCCAAACGATTCAACGCCAGCCCGCAGAGATTGATGGAGATATCCCCAGCCACCTCGCTCAAACGAACAGAGGCCTTTCGAGCCTTCTCAAGATCACTGATCTTGAGCTTGAACTTGGCTCCGCCCCGCACGCAGTTGATTTCGTCCTCACCCACGGATTCGAAACTGTCACACCCCAGAGCATTCCCATCGGCCAAGACTTGGCCCTCTTCATCCAGCAGATAGGGATTGTTCGCACTCATCGCCTTGGCCACGACCAGATTTCTCTGCGTGCGATTCGGAACCAGATTGGCCACCACTTCGTAGGACCGGCCGGTCAGGTCCTTTCCGCTTTCGTCCATGAGGCGGAATGTTTTGCGATCCCAACATTCAAGAACACCAGAGATGACCGAATTTTCCACCCGGTCACAACCAAGACGAGCCGCCTGATCACAGGTTGCACCCGACAACTCGCAGGCCTTCTTTTCTTGATAAAGGGCTTCACCGTTCGATGGCCCCCCGCCCGACACGACGCCGACGAAAGGCCCCCCTTGGTTCGACATGATGTCGTAAAAAATCCGCCCGATCGTCCCCTTTGACGGAGCTTCGGCGCAAGCAGGCCTCGCCCCCAAGAGAACCAATAAAAACAAAGCAGCACCCGCTGGAATCCAATGCCCCATCTCTTCTATTAGGCCATAAAAGGCCCTGTAAAATGACCCCTTTCTCTGAAGCCTGGCCTTATGTCGTTCCGCCTTTTGATGGACAAGGCCCATCCGCTCACGTTAAGACCCTGTCATTCTCTGAGGGGGAATCCATGCCTCGCCTGAATGTCCTGTTGCTGTTTTTTGCTGGATGGCTCTTCGCGACCTCGGCCCATGCCGATCTGCTTGGACACTATGTCGGCCGCGGCGATTTTCAGAGCAACACCGGGTGGGGAAATCACACTGATCGCCCCATGAAATTGGAGCTTCGTTTTTTAGATAACGGCTTGTTCCTGTACCGCGATTGTTGGTCCCTGGAGCCACTCCCGATCTGTGTCGGATCTCAACTGACGGTCGTGGGCACAGAGCTTTGGCATCGCGATCAAAAAATTGGCGTCATCACGGAGAATCTCATCTCGACCGAGTACAGAAACGGCGCCCTCTTGATCGTCTCCCGAATGGAACGCCTTGCCGATGGCCGCTTTCTTTACGAGTCGGTCTATCAGGAACAAAACCTCGTGACCCGAAAAAAGGCCTTGCTCTCCAAGAAGCCGACGCCTTAAAGCTCCTAAATCTTCTCATATTTTCCCATCTTGAGACTGCCCATTGACTGGACCTTGATCCCCAGGCTCCCAATGGGACTTACCGAAAATTTCGACTCCTCAAGGGAAATCACAGCATAATATAAGGGAGTGAACCGACGTGATTTTATGCGCATGCTGATGGCCACAAGTCCGCTGCTTCTCGGCGGTTGTTCCCTTTGGCAAGGCTGCAACGTCTGCACGTCCCTGCTTTCTCCGACACCGCCCTCTCCGGATGAGGGACGCGACGACCTCGGTGAAACTCAATCTCAGGTTTCCCACACCCAGCAAGAATTGAGCGACCAACTCCTCAAGGACGACCGGGCACGAAGCGACTACTTCGATCACGACTTCCCCGAAGACATTTTCTACACTGGTGAAAAGCTCGAGATGCTGACTCGGCTGACCCACAAATTCAGAGGCGCTCAAAAGCATGTCGGCTTTGGAAACTTCAATCTGCTCGGAATGGACGAGTTTTTCCAAATCGCAGACCGGGCCTCCAATGTCGGTGCCCTCACCGCGCAAGAAAAGTTATTCCTCGAAGAACTCTTCTACTTCGACGCCAAGAAATACGGTTTCAACGGGAACAAAATCTTTCCAGGCTTTACGGATGCGGTCAAAAAAAGTGAAGCGCAAAAAATCCCCGCTTCCGGCCATTATCTGAAAAAGGGCGAATCCCTCGATATCTACAATCGCCTTCGCAAAGACGTTGGCGAGTCGCTGATCTTGACCTCGGGCTTTCGGGCCGTCGCCAAGCAATTCCATCTGTTCCTTGAAAAAGGGCTCGAATCGAACGGCAACATCTCAAAAGCCTCGCGCTCATTGGCGCCTCCGGGCTATTCCTTCCATGGCCGCGGCGATTTCGACGTCGGCAAGGTCGGATACGGACTCAAAAACTTCACTCAGGATTTTGCCCTGACGGATGAGTACAAGCGCCTTTTGGATCTGGGCTACATCAACATTCGCTACACGCAGAGCAATCTGCTCGGTGTGCGCTTCGAACCCTGGCACATCAAAGTCGAAGTCTAATTGGGGCAGGCCTCTTCGCCTGCTGCGGACTGAACCCGGTCTTTATTTGATCAATTCGGTCTGAATTTGTAGAGAGCCGGTGAGCAATCGATGGATCGGGCATTTGTTGGCGATTTCGAGCAATCGGGTTCTTTGTTCGTCGGACAGATCGCCTTTCAACGTCAGCTGTCTTGAAATCACGGTTCCGTTTGAATCTTCTTGGGTGATGCGAACCGAAACATCGGCTGATTCCAAGGGCCACTGTTTGCGATTGGCGTAGAGCTGGAGAGTCACGATCGTGCAAGCGGTCAGGGCCGCCTCGATCAGTTCATGAGGATTCGGGCCCGTGTCACCGCCTCCGGGCACGACCGCTTCATCCGCGATCAATTCATGGTTTCTGATTTTAAGAAGGGCGGCGATGCCGCCCTGCCTGGATCCTGTGACCATTTCAGACTCCTTTCGGCCCTTCCTCAGGCCAAATCAAAGATCATAATTTCACTCGCTGCGGATGATGACACTTTCAGGGCCTCTTCTTCTGTCAGGGCGATCGCATCCCCGGCCAGGAGTTTTGAACCATTCACGGTGACTTCGCCTCGGAGGACTTGAATCCAAATGCCCCGACCTTTTCGCACCGGAAAGTCCAAAGTCTCCTCGGCGGCCAATCGGGACAGATACAAGTCCGCATCCTGATTGATGCCGATCGAACCTTCACGCGCATCCTGTGACACCACCAGCACAAGCTTTTTCGTCCGCAAATCTTCTTCGAACGACTTCTGCCCGTAGCCGGGTTCGATGCCCTTCAACTTTGGCATGATCCAGATCTGGAAGAAATGAGTTTCCTGCTCTTTCAGATCATTGTACTCGGAGTGGACCACACCTGTGCCAGCACTCATTCTTTGAACCTCGCCAGGCTTGATCACGGTCTGATTCCCCATGGAGTCCTCGTGCTGAAGCGCACCCGTCATGACATAGGAAATGATCTCCATATCCCGGTGAGGGTGAGCGTCAAACCCCGTGCCTCCGGCGATCCGATCTTCATTGATCACGCGAAGACTGCGAAAGCCCATGTTTTTCGGATCATGGTAACTTGCGAAGGAAAAGGTGTGACGGCTCTTGAGCCAGCCATGATCTCCCAGACCGCGGTCTGTTGAACGTCTCAGTTGTTGCATAATGACCTCCTTGGTCTTTGTCCTTGTGATGAGATCATCCTATCGGAAAATTCATAAATTATTAGACGGTATTATGTAGAATAATAGTTTCGTATATTGTACAATCCTTTCATGGATCTCAACGAAATCGCCATCTATCTTCAAGTCGTTCAAACCGGCAGCTTCAGCAAGGCCGCCCAACAGCTCAACATGCCGAAGTCCACGGTGAGCCACAAAGTGTCGTCCCTGGAAAAGCGCCTCGGTCTGACCCTGATCCAACGAACCACCCGCAAGCTGAATATCACACCCGCAGGTCAAGCTTACTATAAGCGCTGCCTCCAAGGTCTCGAAGAAATCAAGGCCGCCGAAGCCGAGGTGGTCGCCGCGCAAGGGGAACCCCACGGGCTTTTCCGAATCACCGCCCCTTTTGAACTTGGCGGAAGCGTCCTTCCTGACATCATCTCGAAATACACAACCCGCTATCCCGAGGTCCGCGTCGAGGTTCTTCTCACCGACCGCAAGATCGATCTCCTCAGCGAAAACGTCGATCTCGCCATTCGCGCCGGAGAACTGAAAGACTCCACCTTCAAAGCCAAACGCATCGGCTCGGTCTATTTTGCTCCCTTTGCCTCTCCGAAATATCTGAAAGCCAAAGGCACCCCTAGTCACCCAAAGGATTTGAAGTCGCATCACACTCTGCAGTTCACTCCGCTCGGGATCGACGACTGGAAGCTCACCGGCCCCAAGGGGACCGTGAGCGCGGCCTTCAACGGTCGAGTCATCGTAAACAATCTGGAGATGATCAAAAGTCTCGCCCTTCGCGGCGATGGCATCGCCTTTCTTCCGACTTACTTCTGCTACCCTGAAGTGAAGGATGGAAAGCTTGTTCGCATTCTTCCTGAATGGAGATCCACCCTGAACCCGGTGCATTTCATTTATCCGTCGCAAAAATTCGTCACTCCGAATCTGTCGGCCTTCATCGAAATGGCGACCGAAGACCTCAAAAAAATGTTTGCAACGTTCGAAATCTAGAAAAAAGACAACTGATCGCCGGGACGGCAGAAAGACTCGGCGGAAAGGTCGAAGTCTTTTTCGTTCAGGCCATACTTGCGAGCATAGAGATGGAACATCTGTTTGAGATGCTCAGCGATAGGTCCCTCTCCGCGCATGCGGGAACCGAATTCTGCCTCGTTCAACTTTCCACCCCGCATCTGACGGACCAGGGAGAGAACCTTTTCCTTACGATCTGGACGATGAACTTCGAGCCATTCTGAAAACAAAGGACTCACCGCCAAAGGCAAACGCACCGGCGTATAGCCCGCAAAAACGGCCCCAGCTTCGGAAGCGGCTTTCAAGATTCCCGGCATCTCATGATCGGTGAGGCCCGGGATCACCGGTGCCACGTTCACCCCGACTCGCACTCCCGCCCTTGCCAGGGTTTCAACCGCTTTCAATCGAGCCGAAGGACGGGACGTCCGGGGCTCTAAATCCGCGCCTAACTTTTCATCCAGGGTCGTCACCGAGACCATTACCAACGCCGCATCAAGAGCGGCCATCGGCGCGAGAAGATCCACATCTCTCGTGACCAGATGATTTTTCGTGATGATCCCGAAAGGATTTTTGAATTCAGCCAGAACCTCAAGGCAGCGCCTGGTCAGCTGAAGCTTTCTTTCGATGGGCTGATAGCAGTCCGTGATGCCGCTCAGAAAAATCGCTTCGGGCTTCCAATTCTTCGACAGAAGTTTTTCCTTCAGAAGTTCGGGCGCTTTTTCTTTCACGAAAATCTTTGACTCGAAATCCAGACCGGCCGAATACCCGAGATACTCATGGGTCGGTCGCGCATAACAGTAAGCGCAGCCGTGTTCGCATCCCCGGTAAGGATTGACGGAAAACCGAAAGCCGATGTCGGGACTCTTGTTTTCCGTCACGATGCTTCGCGAAGCATCGGTCAAAAATTCGGTCCGTAAAAGCACCGGGACGTCCTCTTCATCCAAAGACAGGCCCTCGGGATCGAACTCCCTGCTTTCTTTCTGGAACCGATTGTCCGGATTCGAACTCGCCCCACGACCGCGGATGTTCTGACGAGGGTCTTTCATGACTGGATGATAGCAGAAAACGTGTTCGCTTAAAACCCGTATGCGGCGGGAACCCGAGAACGCGTGAATTCATCCTCGCCGGGAATCGAGTAGCATTCAATCATGCTGCCTTCGAATTTCGAGAATCCCTCGCGGACCAGCTCGAAGCGTTGGATCAGATCCACCAGCCACACCGGGACTTTCCTCTCACATTTCAGCTCAAGGATCACGTTCACACCGGGGCGGCCAAAGGTCTCCGGGTGATCGTAGTTCAGCATGCTTTCTTCGGTGGGGATGACATTGTACTGCGTTTCAGGCCGGTACCGCGGAGACCGGTCAAAGGTCACCCGAGCATAGTCATCGATGGTGGACAAATAGGCTTTGCGACGATACTGAGTCAGAATCATCGGAGCAGCGCCATACTCAGAAGCCAACCTCAGAAAGTGGG
The DNA here is from genome assembly GCA_019637895.1 of Pseudobdellovibrionaceae bacterium. Classification (GTDB taxonomy): domain Bacteria; phylum Bdellovibrionota; class Bdellovibrionia; order Bdellovibrionales; family Bdellovibrionaceae; genus JAHBUV01. Next base: position 12,189 of record JAHBUU010000072.1, read on the forward strand.
CCAGGTTCACATCCGTCTGTGGATCAAAATCTTTGACCGCAGAGGGGTTCAGGAACAGATCGCTCCAGTTTTCAAAAGGCACTCGTCCCCGACGCTTTTTTGAGAAGTCGCCGATCTTTTCCTTGGTTTCAAAATAGTATGGCGCCTTCGGCGTCTCGCCATAAGAACGCACACGCAGACTGAAGCGTGATGTCTGATTTTCTTTGGCCCGCATGAAGTAATAATTCGGCGTTTCAAAATACAGGCTATTGATCGTATAGAAACCATCATGGGAAATTTGCGAATAGTAATCCAGTTCGCAGTACTTTTCGACATAGGCCGAGATCGGCGCCACCAGATGAAACGGAATCAGATACTTGAGTTCGTACCGCTCAAGAACCAGTGGAGAAACAGGTCCCGCTGCCATCGTCAAAAGCTCCGCAGTGATTTCGACAGATGATTCACCGACGGCGAATTCGCGATCACAGCCATCTCGTGCAGGTAGGTGATATAAAGAGTTCTGATCCTGAATTCCAGATCCAGAACCTGCTCACGCCCCTCGAACCATCCCCGCTGCATCTCGACCGCCAACAAGGGATCCTGAACCGAAATCGCCCGACTGGCCTTCTTCATCTGTTCAGGCGTCAATCGCGACTGTGATTCAGCCAGGGACTGATGCAGCCCCAGCAGGGTACGAAGCTCCCCCAAAACGTTCTTGGTCTCACGGTCCATGGTTTGGATCGTATCCACAGCCTTGGCCTCTTCACGCCGAGCCCTGGCTTCTTTTTCCGCCCTCGAAACGTCAGGCGCCCCCAGAAAAGGCAGATTCAAAGACAGCTCGACCCCGTAGATCTTTTCCGCCTTTTCCTCTTTGAGCGAGAGTTCGATGTGATCAATCCATTTATCAGCCCGGGCCCGACCGTATTCGGATTCGGCTCGGATCTTTTGGATTTCCTTTTCCGCAAGGGCGACGGACAGGATTTTCCCCTGAGGCCCACTGGCTCCAGCCGCTGCGATCTCATCCAATCGACGACGGAGATCCGCCATCTCGGCCAGCTCGGAAAGATCATAACTTTCCAAAGAAGCCAGTTTCAGGTCTTTCATTTCGAGTTCGAGGTTCACGAAATCACGGTCGACATCCGCAAACTTGATCGACAATTTGTCGAGATCCGTCTTGGTCTTCAGAAATGACTTCAGTTCAGCCCGGTCTTTTTGAGCCGCAACAGAAAGGGCTCGACTGGCTTTTTTGACCAAAGATGAAACTTCGTCCGCGATCTTTTTGCGTTCTTTCAGATTCGTCATCCGCGCCAGCAGCTGATAGCGCTGAGCGAGAAGCAGCGAAACCCCTTCGGCTTGGGCGGCTTTTTCATTCTGGACCAGGGCTTCCTGGAACCTGGAGGCCGCGCCGTACTCGGAAATCCCTTTGGGATAAACGCGAAAACCGTATTTGATGTCGTTCTTTTCCCACTCTCCCCGGCCCAGCTTCAGCTCGGCCTTGGCGATCGGGTTCTTGCTTTGAGCATCCGCAGCCAGATTCACGGCCGCCCGATAGTCTTCGAGACGGGGATCGTTCAGCACCGGCCGCAAAACATCCTCGGGCGAAGCCGCAAGGGCAACGCCAGCCGGAGCCAAAGACACAAAAGTGATCAGCAAAAGCCGAAAGCCCCTCTTAACGGACATGCGCTGTCGCGGCCTCGATTTGCTGGGTTCCAGGCACCGGTGTTTCGATCGGCAAACGAGCGAAACGAGGCGTTTCCGATTTTTGATCAAAGGTCACAAACAAAGACGAGTCCGCCGGATTGAACGCAAGCCCCTCGGGGCGCAGTCCTTCATAAAAACGAAGTTCTTCAGCGATCAAGAGATCGCCTTCTCGTTTGGCTTTTTGCAGCTTCCACACGCCACCGCAATCTTCAGCATCACAAACCGTGGTCGCGAACAAAGTCCCGTTGATCTGAATCAAATCACTCAGGCGATGAGGAGCCCCGACGGATTTCCCAAAGTCGATCCACTGCGAAGGCGCCAACTGGCTTGCTTCCAAGGTCTTGGAACGGAAGATCGTTTCAAAGCCGTGAACAATCAGAACCAGGCTCTGCTGGCTGGCTCCACGCGGACTCTTGAATCCAAGATAAAGATCCGAACCTTCGACGAAATGACTTTCGATTTCAAAGTCGCCGGAATTTTTCAATCCCTTGAAAAGCGCTTTCAGTTTCTGATCCTTGGAGGCCTCGATCGCCTTGAGCAACAAGGGCTTGAACTCGACGCTTTCCGCGTCGGTCAATGTCAGTCCGGATCGTTTCACCCGAATGAACTGAGTCC
>JAHBUU010000073.1 GCA_019637895.1 Pseudobdellovibrionaceae bacterium
CGTCGATAGTCGTCTAGATCAATAGACACGTATGTTCTCCACCCTGTTTGAAAAAATTGGCGGAGAGGGTGGGATTCGAACCCACGGTTCCCGTGAAGGAACGCCAGTTTTCAAGACTGGTGTATTCAACCACTCTACCACCTCTCCGCATGAGTGATGGATTTCTCTTTTTCACACAAAGACGGCCCCAAGGGGAAGTAAATTCCTCTCTTGGGAGTCCATCCTAGCGAATTTCGTGCAGGCCGCCCATATAGGGAACAAGAGCCTTAGGAACCGCGATGCTGCCATCCTCGTGCTGATAGTTCTCGAGAATTGCAAGCAGGGTTCGGCCCACCGCAAGGCCAGAGCCGTTCAGCGTGTGAACGAACTGAGGCTTTCCATTGGCTGGACGGAAACGAATGTTCGCCCGGCGAGCCTGGAAATCCTCGAAGTTCGAGCACGAACTGATTTCACGGAATGCATTCTGCCCCGGAAGCCAGACTTCGAGATCGTAGGTCTTGGCCGAGCCAAAACCCATATCCCCTGTGCACAACAGCATCCGTCGATAGGGAAGTTCCAGTTTTTGCAAAATCTTTTCCGCGTCCGAAGTCAGCTTCTCGTGAAGCTCATTGGATTTTTCAGGATGAGCGAAAATCATCAGCTCCACTTTGTTGAACTGATGCTGGCGAATCAAGCCCTTGGTGTCGCGGCCATGGCTCCCGGCTTCTGAGCGGAAACAAGGCGAATACGCGCAGAACATCTGCGGCAGGTCGGCTTCATTCAACAACTCATTGTTATAGTAATTCGTCACGGGAACTTCTGCCGTTGGGATCAGGTAATAGTCCGACCCCGACAGATGAAAGACGTCTTCTTTGAACTTGGGGAAATTCCCTGTGCCCGTCAGCGAGTTCGAGTTCACGATGAACGGTGGAATCATTTCCGTGTAGCCGCCCTCGTTGGAGTGCGTGTCCATCATGAATTGAATCAGCGCCCGCTCCAGACGGGCAGCAGCGCCTTTTAAGAATGAAAACCGCGCTCCGGTCACTTTCCCGGCACGTTCGAAGTCGATGATTCCAAGCTTTTCGCCAAGCTCCCAATGCTCCTTGGGTTTGAACGTGAACTTTTTAGGTTCCCCCCAGCTTTTCATGACCTTGTTTTCATCTGCCGATTTTCCAACGGGAACTTCAGCCCGCGGGTGATTCGGAATCGTCATCAAAAGGCCCTGAACTTCCTCGTCGGCCTTTGCGGCGTTGACTTCCATCTCTTTCACTTGAGCGGCCAGAGTTCCCATCTCGGCGATCAGGCCAGAGGCATCCTGCTGAGTCCGCTTCAACTGAGCGATCTCCCCACTGACTTTGTTCTGCTTGGATTTTGCCTGCTCAGCTTGGGTGATGAGTTCCTTGCGTCGCTTGTTGAGCTCAAGAATCTGATCGAGAACATCCGTCGAGGCTCCGCGGTTCAGCAAGCTCTGGCGATAGGTTTCAAGATACGACGGGCCGCCCTCGGCTTTTCGTTCAAGCATTTTGATATCAATCATGGGGAATCCTTTTCTGGAAGCGCTTACGGAGCGAGCAGAATATACATGCGCAGAAGTTGCGCGACAAGAATGCAAATCAGGTCAAAAACCAAAATATGGGGGATCCGCCAGGATCGCGAAATCCGCATAAACAGGGCCAGCACCACGATTGTACAGAAAAGCAAAGAGAAGGTTCCGTACCCGGCAAACTCTTGACCGATGAGCGCCAAGGTGAAACCCAGAAAGGCCCCCGAGATGAATCGCAATGTCAGGCTCAGAAGCGACACAGAGGAGGTTTTGACACCCTCTTGCATGTTGCTCGCAAAACCCTTCATTTTATCACTCAGTGCCATGACGACCTCTTTTTTCTAACCGCCGAGACGTGCAATCCGCTGCTCGATCTCTTTTCGGTCCAAAGCGTTCGGCGCAAGCTCTAGATAATTGCGATACGACTGCCGGGCAGCCGCCTCATCGCCCTTTTTCTCAAAGAGAGCTCCGAGCTCCTTATAGAGACCAGCATAGCCGCTCTCTCGCTCCTTTGCCAAGGTCAACATCGTTTCCGCGATTTCCAGAGATCCGGCTTTCCGATAACATTCAGCCGATTTCACATAAATTTCGGCCCCGGCCGGACGCAGCTTGATCGCTTGGGCATACTCCGAAGCACACTCCCCAAAGGCCCCCTGAGAAGAATAGATTTCCCCGGTCAATACGTAGGTATCGGCCAAGTTCGGATTCAGCTTTTTTTCCTCGCGTGCATACTTGAGAGCCTCATCGAAGCGACCCAGGGCAAAAGCCGCCCGACCCGCATAATAGTTGGTGCGCGGAAAATTCGAGTTCATGGATTTCACCCGCAGGAACTGCTGCAAGGACTCGTCGAACCGTCCCGTCTCGAAATACAGCTTCCCCGCCTGGAAAAGGGCCTCTCCATCGGTGGGGTCGATCACGGCCGCATTCAAGAAAGCTTTCAAGGCCTTTTCGTTAAAACCCGTGGCCCGCAAAGACTCGCCAAGACCGATCCAGGCTTTCTTGTTCCGGGGATCCGATTCCACCACCTGCTCATAAACCATCCGGGCATCGTTCCAACGCTCGACCTCTCGGTAAATATCCGCCAGCGCCAAGCGATATTCGTGAGAGTAAGAATAGCGTTTGATCATTTCCTGCAGATAGTCGACAGCACTATCAGTCCCATTGGTCGCCGAGAGCATTCGGGCATAGGCCATTTGCGCATCCGGATTCGTCGCATCGAGCTCGATGGCCTTGGTGGCGTACCGGATCGTGTCCCGAACGGCGGTATCCCGTCGCTCGATATCCTTTTTCGCCGACGAGTGATTTGAAAGTGCCATCGCCAAATTGGCTTTTGACAGCAGGATGTAGGTTTCGATATCGGCGTCGTAGATCTTCATGGATCTCAGCGCGTAGTTGACCGCTCCCTGCATATTGTTTTTTCGAAGCTCTAGCAGCGCCATTCCACGCAGAACCTCGTGATTGTTCGGCACCATTCGGGCGGCATTATTCAATGACTGTGCAGCTGCACTGAAATCATATCGCTGAGCCATGTAATCAGACTGAAGCACATAGGCCGATACCAACTTGGAATCGGCTTTGATCGATTTATTCAACCAATCGATGGCCTCGTAGCTCTGGTTCAGCTGCCACAAACATTTTGCCGCTTTCAAAGCAGCGAGAGCGTTCTTGTTGTCGATCTCGAAAGCGGCCTTGAACTCGGCTTGTGCCGAAAGGCAATCTCCCTGACGGACATATTGATCACCCAGCAAGATCAATTCGTTGTTCTGGTTTCCGTCCGTCTTGATCTTGTCCGATCCCCCGAGACGCAAAATCAACTGCCGAGCCTGATCGTTGTTGGGATTGATTTGATAAGCCTTCTCGGCCGCTCTCAGCGCATCTCTTTTTTGTCCTCGGTCGATCAAGAGTTCCGAATAGACCTGCCAGCCTTCCCCTTCGAGAGGGCGTGGAACTCGGTCACTGGAATTCAGCGCAGCTCCGAGAAGCTTCAAAGCATTGTCGTACTGTCTAAATCCGTAGTACTCCGCAAAGCCCAGCCCAATCCGAGCGGCTTTGTGAGATGAGTTTTTGCTCAGAACGGAGCGAAACATTTCACCGGCTTTGGGATACTCTCTGGTTTTCAGATAGGTGAACCCCATGCGGATTCTTGGTTTTACCCAGCGCTCCCAGTCTTGAGAGGCCCGCTCATAGTACCGAGCCGCAATCACGAACTCTTTATCATTTTCAAGAATTTCACCCTTGATCGAATAGACCACGGGTCGCATCGAAAAGTTGTCGTAGTTTTCAAGCAGGCTATCCACGGTGCCGCGGGCTTCCCGATAGCGACCCGATGTCAGGAGCTTCACGCTTTCACAGAATGTCCCGAAAGGACTCGTCACGTCCATCACTCGGGTCGACTGAGTGAAAGAAGTCACGACCTTCTGATCCGAAGCATCTTGATTCGTGAACGGCCAAAGCTCTTTGTAAACCAAACAAAGAATCGAACGGATCTCGAGGTTCGACGGCGCTCCCTCGATCAGGGTCACCAACTTATTCTGGGCCTCGAGATAATCCTCGAAGGTATCCCGCTCGATGTTGGTGAGAATGGCGCCATAACGTTTTTTGATCTCGGCTTCCGTCAGAGGTGCACTGGCTTTTCCAGGTGCGACCAGCACGACTTTGTCAGATGCTGTTTCTCCGCCGGGCATAACGATGACGAAAAGAAGCAACAAGATGGCGACACCCAAAAAGATCAGCGGAATTTTTGATCCCTTGAAAAGAGCCGCCGACTTGAGTTCAGAGATCTTTTTGAGATCGATGACCCGCCCGGAAAGAGACGGCTTCGGTGCCACTGGCAAGGGTTGAGGAATCGGCATCGGTGCAGGAGCCACCGGCATCAACTGATTCTCTTTTTTTACATCCGGAGTTGGAGGTGGCGGCATGAAGATCGTCTCTTCGGTCATCACCTTCCTTGTTTGGCGGTTGTCTGATCGGACGGCACCCTCGAGCGCCTCCAACAGAACATCGTAAAACTCGGGACGGCGAGAAACGAAAGACCACTGACCTTGGGGATATTGAGAGATCATCTCCGAACCCGTCAGTTGGCCTTCGCGAATCATTCGCAAGACGACCTCAGTCTCTAGAGGCCCTTGCAAAACTCCATTTTCATCCCTCAGGATCCACTGCGCCTTATGATTCATAACTGATTTATTTTAGAGGGGTTTTTTTGTTTATCGCAGTCCTGATCCTGAAAAGAGCCGTAGCCCCTCTTTAGGTCCAGAGGACAGTTCCAAAATGGAATCAGAAACTCGTTTTGGAATCGGCTTTCGTCCAGTGATTGACCCTCAGGTCCTCTTATTTTTCATTTGAGGCCGGAAAGGGTCTGGCACGAGCGTTGCAATTTGAGACAGTTTAGCAGCTTGAGGAGATCGTTAAGTGACTCGTAATACCCTGATTGCCGCCTACATCTTGTTTGTTCTGACCCTGGCAGCAATGGCACGAGCACAAGTTCCAACGAAATCCATCAGCACTGCTAAAGCAGTTTCGGTTCGCTGATTCGGCTTTTTTGATTTGTTGATATATCGGCTCCGGCTTTTCAAATGACGTGACTTCGTCGACCCCCTCCTCGAAGACTCGAAAGCCGATTCCGGGGCCGAATGATTTCAGGAAGCGAACGATTCGCTTCAGACCCTCTGAGCCTCAGTCCATCCCCCCCTCCAGGACTGAGGCTTTTTTTATTTTAAAATTCAAATAACTGCGCCGACGCCTTCGACGCGTTAAAAGCATCGCGATGATGATGCTCCTCGAAATTCAAATGTGCTTTTGTTATTCCGCGCGACGAACGTCAGCGCCCAACGCGACGAGCTTGGCCTCGAGGTTTTCATAACCGCGATCCAGGTGATAGATGCGATTCACGACCGTTTCACCCTTCGCCACAAGGCCCGCGAGCACCAGCGAGGCGCTGGCCCGCAAATCCGTCGCCATCACAGGAGCCGCCGTCAAACCGTTCTTGTGACCACGAACAACGGCCACCCGAGTTTTCGGAATGATCTCTGCCCCCAGGCGCACAAGCTCTTGCACGTGCATGAAGCGATTCTCAAAGATGGTCTCTGTGATGACAGAGGTCCCCTCGGCCACGGCCATCAAAGCCATGAACTGAGCCTGAAGGTCCGTCGGGAACAACGGATGAGGAGCCGTCGTGACATCAACGCTTTTCCAGGATTTAGCCGGAAGCACGCGGACCCAGTCGTCGCCGGTTTCAATGGTGAATCCCGATTCTTTCATTTTCAGAATCAAAGCTTCGAGGTCCTTCGGACGGCAGTCGGTGACTTTCACATCGCCACCAGTGATAGCCCCCGCGATCAGCAGAGTTCCCGCTTCGATCCGATCCGGCATGATTCGATGTTCGGCGGGCTTCAGCGCTTTCACGCCTTCGATAGTGATGATGCTCGTTCCCTGGCCGGTGATCTTGGCGCCCATCTTGTTCAGGTATTCTGCCAAATCGACGATCTCGGGTTCCTTGGCTGCATTTTCAAGAACTGTCGTTCCTTCTGCCAGAGTAGCCGCCATCATCAGGTTCTCGGTCCCACCCACGGTGGCGGTTTCAAACAAGAAAGTGCAGCCTTTGAGTTTTTTAGCAGAGGCGCGAACGTACCCTTCTTTCAGTTCGATCTCGGCACCAAAGGCTTTCATCCCGTCCAAATGCAAATCGATAGGACGAGTTCCGATCGCGCAGCCCCCTGGCAAAGAAACGATCGCTTGACCATAACGAGTCAGGACAGGGCCGAGACACAAGATGCTTGCACGCATTTTTCGAACGAGGTCGTAGTGAGCCTCGATCGAAGTCAGTTCACCGACTTCAATATCCAGATTGTTGCCATCACGGGTGATTTTGCAGCCAAGGCTTTCCAGAAGTGCACTGGTCGAATCGATGTCCATGAGTCGCGGCACATTCGTAAAACGGTGTTTTCCGGCAGCAAGAAGGGTGGAAAACAAAATCGGCAGGGCCGCATTTTTAGCACCGCTCGTTCTGGCTTCCCCGCGAAGGACTTTCCCGCCGTTGATGACCATCTTATCCATGCCACACTCCTTTGATCACACGATCATGTCCCGCAAGGTCCTTGAGAACCTGGACATCGGAAAATCCAAAATCGGAATAGTATTGTTTGAGGATGCCGCCCTGATCCGTGCCCATTTCCATCATTGAAATTCCGGGACGACTGAGACGCTTTCCCCACAGACTTGTCCACATCTTGAGTGCGGAAAGACCTTGGTCTTCGGCATAAAGCGCCAGATGCGGCTCAAACCGATGAACGTCTTTTTCCACTCGTTCATCTGTCTTTGCGATATAGGGAGGATTCGACAAAAGAAGATCCATTTCCTCAAAGCCCGCCTGAGCCATTCCCCTGGAAAGGGTGGCCTCATCCCCAGCGTCAGCCTCTAGAAAAGTCACGCGATCCAGAACACCCAAAGTTTCGGCGTTTTCTCTGGCGACGGCGAGGGCCTTTCCGCTCACATCAACGGCCAGTAAACGAGCCGAAGGGAGTTCTTTGAGAACGCTGAGTCCGAGACAGCCCGAGCCCGTTCCCAGATCCACGATCCGGGGATTCGACAAACCGCCTTTTTTGCACCATTCGATCGCCTCTTCGACGATCTGCTCGGTTTCAGGTCTTGGGATTAAAACATCTGAATTCACTTTGAAACGGGAATTGAAGAAGTCTTTGAAGCCGATGATATAGGCCACGGGCTCACCCTGAGTTCGACGCTTCACGAGTTCGCGGCATCGTTCAAGTTCGGCCGGGGACAAAAGCTTATCAAAATCCAGGTACAGACGAATGCGTTCGATTCCAAGCCCATGCGACAGCAAAATTTCCGCATCGAGACGGGCAGAGGGAAAACCCTTCTCCCGAAAGAACTGGCTGGTTTTTTCAAGGACATCTTTGAGCTTCATCCTGAAGTCTTGCGAGCCCCGCAGAGACCCGTCTTAGTTGGTTTGTTGCTTCAACGCTTCCGCTTGGAAATGGGCAACCAAAGGGTCAACCAGGTTCTCAAGCGCTCCCGCCATGACAGCATCAATCTGATGGGTTGTCAGGCCGATTCGGTGATCCGTGATGCGGCTTTGCGGAAAGTTATAAGTCCTGATCCGCTCGGAGCGATCCCCGGTTCCGATTTGCTCCAGACGCTGATCGGAGGCGCTCTGACGGGCCTTTTCCTCCTCGAGACGAAGGAGCTTCGAGTAAAGAATCTGAAAGGCTTTTTCTTTGTTCGCCGTTTGGGATTTTCCCTCTTGGCAATGAACCTGAATCCCCGTCGGAAGATGCGTGAGTCGAACTGCAGATTCCGTTCTGTTGACGGACTGACCACCAGCTCCGCTCGCTCTCATGACGTCGACACGGATCTCGTTCATGTTTAGCTTCACTTCGGTCGGATCGGCTTCGGGAATAACCGCAACCGTGATGGTCGAGGTGTGAACCCGACCGGCCGCCTCAGTCGCAGGAACGCGCTGAACCCGATGCACGCCGGATTCAAATTTCAGCTTCGAGAAGACCGAGTCGCCGCTGACGCTGGCAATGACCTCTTTCGCGCCCCCCACGTTTCCTTCGCTGAAAGAAAGCATTTCGACTTTCCAGCCTTGGTCACCAGCGTATTTCACATAGGCACGGAAGAGCTCGTCGGCAAACAAGGAGGCTTCGTCACCGCCTGCACCCGCACGGATTTCGAGCAAAACGTTTTTATCGTCGTTCGGGTCCTTCGGGATCAAAGCGATCTTGAGCTTTTCCTCGATCCCGGGGAGGTCGGCTTCGAGTTCTTTGATTTCTTCGCGCAAAAGTTCGCGCATTTCGGAGTCGGACTCGGCCGTGAAAAGCTCTTTGTTGGCTTCGAGGCTGGATTTTTTCTTTTTGAAATCCCGGTAAAGGACCACCACTTTTTCAAGCTCGGCGAGTTCCTTCATGAGGGCACGATATTGCTTCTGATCCGAGGCAATGTCGGGCCGTTGCAGGGACATATTGACCTGCTCGTACCGTGATTCAACTTCATCCAGTTTCGAAAACATCGGGTCCTTCCCGTCCGAGTTTCACTTAAAAAAAATGCGGGGCTCAAAGAGCTCCGCATTTGTTTCGACTTCCGGCCCCACTGCTTTCGCTGCGGCGTCTGTGAAGAGCTACTTACGAGCGTATTTCTTCTTGAAGCGGTCGATACGACCTTCGGTATCCATTACACGCTGCTTACCAGTGTAGAATGGGTGAGAAGCGGAAGAGATTTCAACTTTGATGAGAGGATACTCTTTACCTTCCCATTTTGCGGTCTCTTTAGAAGTCAGGGTAGAAGTTCCCAAGAACTCGAAATCACAGGAGATATCCCGGAAAACGACCTGATTTACCTTAGGATGAATGTCTTTTTTCATCTCAAATTCCTTTGCTACAAATTCATGCGAAAACTCAAGGGATCTAACACAGGGGGTTGAACCTGCCAACCCCTTTTTTGCCCTAGTTTTAGCTATTCATGGACTTCAAGAAGTCCGTATTGGTTTTAGAGGCCTGAACCTTGTCGATCAGGAACTCCATGGCGTCGACCACGTTCATCGGAGCCAGCACCTTTCTGAGGATCCAAAGGCGGTTCAAATCCGCCTTATCGATCAGGAGGTCCTCTTTACGGGTTCCGGACTTGTTGATGTCCATGCACGGGAAGATCCGTTTTTCCATGAGTTTGCGGTCCAAATGGATCTCGGAGTTACCTGTTCCTTTGAACTCCTCGAAGATGACCTCATCCATACGAGAACCCGTGTCGATCAGGGCGGTCGCAATGACGGTCAGGGATCCGCCTTCCTCGATGTTTCGAGCGGCTCCGAAGAAGCGTTTCGGCTTGTGGAGGGCGTTCGAGTCCACACCCCCGGACAGGATCTTTCCGGATGGAGGAACGACCGTGTTGTAGGCACGGGCAAGACGGGTGATCGAGTCGAGCAGGATCACGACGTCATGTTTGTGCTCAACCAGACGCTTGGCTTTTTCAAGGACCATTTCCGCAACCTGAACGTGGCGGGTCGGTGGTTCGTCGAAGGTAGAGGAAACGACTTCGCCCTTCACCGTTCGCTGCATATCGGTCACTTCTTCCGGACGCTCATCGATCAGAAGAACGATGAGTTTCACTTCCGGATGATTGGCCGTGATGGCGTTCGCAATGTGCTGCATGAGAACCGTCTTACCGGTTCTCGGAGGAGCGACGATCAGAGCGCGCTGACCTTTTCCGATCGGCGACATCAGATCGACCACCCGAGTGGTGTAATCACCAGGATTGTGTTCGAGCTTCAGGCGTTGATTCGGATAAAGCGGCGTCAAGTTTTCGAAAAGGATTTTTCCTTTTCCTTCTTCGGTCGCTTCGAAGTTCAGCGTGTCGACTTTCAAAAGGGCGAAGTAACGCTCGCCTTCTTTGGGAGGACGAACTGTGCCCGTGATGGTGTCACCGGTGCGCAAACCGAAACGACGGATTTGCGAGGGGCTGACGTAAATATCATCGGGACCCGGCAAATAGTTGTAATCCGGAGAACGCAGGAAGCCGTAACCGTCCGGCAAGATTTCGAGAACGCCCGAGCCGTAGATATCGACGCCCAGACGAGCCGAACGTTTCAGGATTTCAAAGATCATGTCCTGACGGCGCATCCCCGCGGCGTTTTCAATTTTCAGTTTGAACGCGAGGTCCGTCATCTGCGTGATGCTCTTGGACTTCAGGTCCTTCGAGCTCAGCCATGTTTTTTCCTCGTCCGTCAGTTGGATATCGTTCAGATCCGGTTCCGGCATGTTGTCCATGCCGCCGTCCATTCCTGGAAGCCCGTCGTCTTGTTGATAGTGACGGTTGCGGTCGTTCCGATTGTGATCGCGGTTATGATCACGATCTCGGTCGCGGAAGTCACGCTTCTGCTGATGACCACCTTTATTGAAGGATTGGTTTTTGTTGCGGTTGTTATCGAAACGACGGAATTCACGTCGCTCACCACCACCGCGGTTTCCTTGCTGCTGACCCTGTTGTTGCTGTTGAGAGTTTTGTGGGGCGGCAGGGGCGGCTCCGTCGGCACTGACAGGAGCGGAAGTTTGAGCCGGAGCCTCTGGAGCTGCCGCGACAGGTGCGGGAGCAGGCGCTTCGGACGGGGCATCGTTTTTTTCGACGGGGGTATCGGCGCCGGCAGCCTTACTACGTGGTGAACGTTTCTTCGGGCTTTCAGAGCTCGGCTGTTCTTTTTCGTCGGACAAAGGGATCTCCTTATGATGGACCTGATTTTGAGAAGATGACTCGGATAGCGAGTTTGAATTGAAGATGGGATTGCATCTTAAAAATTGAAGGGCTCCTTCACTTTTGAAGAGAGGCCCTGTTTTTGTCAACCGAAAACCAAGACGGAGGGCCAGTCCAAAGCCTCAGGCCCGCAACAACAAGTTAAAACGTGATGACGTAAATATATGTATCTACATGGTTTTTAAAAGACTCGTCTTTTGGTAAAAATAAGTGATCGTTTTCAAATTGCGAGGCTCTCAAGTGTAAGGTTTTTCAACAAAATTCCGAAAAGAATCATGAACTACCTCAATCTCATAGCCACGAGGAGGAGGGCTTGGAAATGTCAAATGCGCCCGCACCACGAACGCCATTGCATCTTGAGGTGACCTTCAAGAAGAACTACGCACGACAAGCGTCGAACGCAGTTCTCAAGAATATCAGCCTGACCGGTGCGTTTCTCGAATGTCGCGGAGAAAATTTCCGCGCCAACGAAAAACTGAATCTCACTTTTGTCGTCGCCGGACGAGAGCGAAAAATCGCTGCGACCGTGATTTGGACAAACTCAGCCGGTTGTGGAGTGAAGTTTCACCCCACCAGCAACCGTGACGTTCAAATTGTCGATGACCTGATTTATTTCGTTGAAAGCGGCCGAGACGGCCGCCGCAATGTCTTGGATAATATCTTCAGAAAAGTCGGCTAAATTCCTGTGAAACCCTCGGTCGGCACGATCAAGTGCCGACGTGGGTCGAATCTCCGAACTGATTTTCGAGTTCTTTTTGTTTCCGGCGGCGACGAACAACCAGAAGTCCCGCGATCCCTGCTGCTGCAACCGCAACAGTTCCCAGCGCCATCATCGTATCTTCATCCATCGCACCTGATTCTTGAGCGACGGCATTGTGATCTGCAACTGGCGGTGGCGGAGGTGGTGGCGCCATCTCCATTGGTGGAGGCGGTGGAGGCAATTCGTTCATCGCCTGAGACGGCTCTGGTGGAGGAGGAAGGCTGTTCATATCATCCATCGGTGGAGGATTGTCCGCCATCATATCCGGCATTGGAGGCATTTCCATGGGAGGGGCTTCAGGCATTGGCTCTGCCGGAGGTGGTGGAAGGTTGTTTTCCATATTACCGCTGGCAACCTGTTCAGTCGGAGCGGCGGCGGCAGAAGCCCAGTAACGGAGTTCCGTTCCTTCCTCAAGACCGCCTTTGGATTCAACAGCCGCGTTGGAAGACCAAACTTCTTTCCAGGCGCCATCGAAACCCAAGAGATCTTTGGAAACGGAGCGAATATTGTCGCCAGGTTTCGCAACGTAAATTTGCGGAGTCTGACCATTCTCTTCGTGCCAGGTCAAAACCTGCGTTCCATCATCTGGACGCTTGGGCGAGCTATAATAGACCTTATCACCTGGGCGTGGATCACGGGACAGATAGGTCGGATTCACTTTTTGAAGTTCTTCAGAGTGATCTTCCCCATAAATCGTCTGACTGATGCTCGACAGAGTCTCACCCGGACGAGCAAAGTAGACCGCATTGATCCAGCGGCCGCCAGATTTCCAAGGGGCTGTCGCAACTTTTTGAAGCGGGATATTGGCTTTTTTCGGAGCGGGTTCCGCCACAGGTTCTTCAACCGGAGTTTCCGTCGAGGAAATCTCGTTCAAAGATTCGTCCTGAGTTGTTCCCATCGACGTATCCGTCGTTGTCGAAGAGTCGTCAGCCACCATGCTCGGTGGATCTGTGACCGTCAGGCTGTCGGTCGTTGCATCGTCAAGGGCGGAAGGAGCGGCCGCCACATCAGAGCCAAGGGCATCTTCAGGAAGGGAGTCGCTCAAGAGAGCATCATCGCCGCCACCCTCAGGAGTCGCCGCCGTGTCCAGACCTTCGACGTCCTGAACCGCTTCGACATCGTTTTGCTCGCCACTCGAGGTGCAACCTGTCAGTTGAAAGACCATTCCGAAAGCGGCCATCGCCAAAAGAAGACGTGCCCCGCCGAATCCAAAGATGCTTTTATTCATACCACTCACCCTTTACCACTCATCCGTGATGGTTATCGCGATGGTGGACGAGAACCTTCTGTTCCTTCGTCCCTGTGCTCCAATTAGAACACACTTTGTAACCCTTGCAAATTGTTTGTCGTTCGACAGAGGTCCGGTCGAGTTGGCGAAATCCCGACCTCAGTCGAGATGAAAAACCGCGCCTTCTTTGACCTTCATCTTCGCGAACCAACCCTGAGGGACCTCAAGAGCATACATCGCCGGAGCCTTTGAGAGATAACTTTTCGGAACTTCCATCACGCTTCCCACCGCTTCCATTTGCTGGATGTCGATGAGCTTTTTGCTTTTGTCGAAAAATCCGATGTCGAGCGGGATGAATGTGTTTTTCATCCAGAAAGACTGCGGTCGCTCTCGTGGAAAAATGAAAAGCATCCCGTGTCCCTCCTTCAGGGACTTTCGGAACATCAGACCGCGGGATTGGCGCTCGGGAGTATCGGCGATTTCAACGGTCAATGTCGTCGTTCCAATTTTCATGGAGCGGATTTGAAAATCGATCTTCTCTTCGGCCCACGTGATGTGGGGGAACAGAAAGCTAAGGGCGAGAAAAAAGCTCCAGAGCCACGCCATATCGCAGACCTTTCGTGGAAACAGAAACGGATTGGACACCCAGCTTTTCGGCCGTTGCACAAAGAATAGAGACGCCCGCATAGATAATGTCAGCGCGGCCTCCGAGTTGATACTTGGTCTTTTTTTCTTCAACCGTCGTTGCGGAAAACTCGGATCGCCACTGCTGAAGTCTTTCTAGGCGCAGTTGGTGTCCATCCACTTTGTTGCGATCAAAGCCGCCGAGCTCAATCGCAGCCAATGAGGTCGGTGTTCCCGCAACGGCGACGACTTCGTCAATCTGATGAGCACCGATTTCACCAAGGGCCTTGGACAGGACTCGCTCGATTTCTTCGTGCAGCCTTTGTTGATCGGTCGATGGAATCGGTTGTTTTGAAACGAATCTCTCGGTCAGCCGGACCGCTCCGATATCCAAGCTTTGCGCAAAAAGCAGATCCCGCCCGCGGCCAACGATCAGCTCTGTCGAACCGCCGCCGATATCGATCACGAGTCGATTCAAAAGATCTTTGTTCTCGCCACAGGCACCCAGATAGCTGAGCCTTGCCTCTTCGCTGCCAGGAATGATCTCGAGAGGAATTTTCAATCTTCTGGCGATCTTGAAAAGTTCTTCGCCATTTTCCACGTCTCTGGCCGCCGATGTGGCAGTCCCCAGAATGCGGTCGACTTGGTGACGATCCATGAGCTCGCGAAATTTGGTCAGGCAGATTTCCGCTCGCGAAAGGGCGTCGTCATGAAAACGGCCCGTGCGATCAACCTCTTGACCCAAACGAACGACCTCGGCTTCATCAGCGAGGACTTTTTCGATTCGTCCCTCGCCTTCCGCGATCAAGCACAAAAAGGTATTCGTTCCAAGATCAAGAGCCGCCACCCGCATGCGCTAGCCTTTCAGCTTTTCCGT
>JAHBUU010000074.1 GCA_019637895.1 Pseudobdellovibrionaceae bacterium
CGGGAACGGAGCGGGAGGGGGCTTGGGGTGAATAAATCGCGAAATGTTGGAGGGTTTGGAGACATTTTCTCGACATGCTCCTGTGGGGATTTGGGGTGTTTGGCAGAATGAAGTCTGAGCAGGAGGCGTATAGTATGGGTGATCATTCAACTCTGGCGTTTGAGAAGTTGTCGGACATGATTCGTGAAATCAAGGTGGCGATGTTGACCACGGTGGATTCGGATGGGCTGTTTCGCAGTCGGCCGATGATGGTTCAGGAGATCGACGTGGATGGGACCCTTTGGTTTTTCTCCTCGAAGGAGTCCGATAAAACCTATTCGATCATGGATCGGCCCCATGTCAATTTGGCCTATTCTTCTCCGGAGACCTCTCGGTATGTGTCGGTGTCGGGGGTGGCTGAAATCGTTGATAACCCTGCCCGTAAAAAAGAGTTTTGGAGCCCCATGTACAAGGCCTGGTTTCCGAAGGGTCTTGAGGACCCTGATTTGGTTTTAATTAAGGTCCGTGTCGAGGCGGCTGAATATTGGGATGCCAGCTCTTCGCGGCTGGTGACTCTGATCGGGGTGGCCAAGGCGGCCCTGACGGGGAAGCGGGCCACGCCTGGGGATGAATCCACTCATGCGAAGATCGAATTGCATTGAGCCGACGGCGAGTCTATAAAGGTCCCATGGTTGAAACGACGAAAGACGCCGAAAAGAACAGCCTGAAAGAAACTGCCATCCAAGAGGAAAAAGAGGCCGTCGCGGCCACTCGCCCTCAGAAGCGGGATGACCTTGCCACGCCTGCGGACGAGCAAAACTTTGCTGCGGACGTTGAGGCCTCCGGTGAAGGTGAAACTTTGGCCGAGAAAAGGACCGAAGAAGCTTTGCTCTCCGATCTCGAGGGTGAGGACGCAACATCCTCCGAACGTGAGCCTCTGCGGCAGTCCCTGGACGAGGACGACTCGTTCCAGGATGGGTCTTCGGATAAACATCGTGTCGAGTTTTTCGGAAGTGAACTGTTGCGAGCCCGTGCGCCGAAGGCGTTCGAGGTTGCTGATGCGGTCGTTGACGACTGGGTCAAGGACGGACGCTTCGAGGGACTTCCCGTCGGGCACCCTTTGTTGCAGTTAGCTGCTCAAATGGGTCTTCGCAAAGCCAAGGACGTCGAAAAGAAACTCGATGAAAAGGGCGTTTTCCTGATCGCCCGCACCGGTCTCGAGTATCTCAAAGCAAAGATCAACAAGAAGTGATGCCGATGACCACCTCCGTGACGGCGAGTTTGCGCCGGAAGATCGAGGACAGTTTTCGGCCGATTCATTTCGAGCTCGAAAATGAAAGTCACCAGCATGCCGGTCCCGCAAACCGAGAGACGCATTTTCGAATGGTCCTCGTTTCCGAGGCCTTCGAAGGTCTCAGTCGGGTCGAGCGTCAGCGCCGTGTAATGGCGCTTCTCGACGAGGAGCGGGCTCTCGGCCTTCATGCTCTCACGATGCGTGTGATGACCCCGTCTGAGTGGGACAAAGTTCGTGAAAATTTTGAGATGGTTTCTCCGCCCTGTGCGGGGGGATCCAAGAGGGAGAACCGATGACCTATGCCGGTTTTTGGCGTCGTTTTGCATCCACGGTGATCGACGGGATCATCTTGTTGATCCCCACCATCCTGCTGGGGATGATCGTTCGTCATGGCGAGATGTCGGGAATTCTGTTGTGGCTGATCTATAAGCCCGTCTTTGAATGCTCGCCCTTGATGGGCACTCCCGGACGGCTGTTCCTGGGCATGCAGGTGACCACCGAGGCCGGTGGACGACTCAGTGTTTTCCAGGCCCTCGGACGTCATTTGCTGTCTTATGTCTCGGGCTTGTTTTTGTTTCTGGGGTACTTCTTTAACCTGTTCACAGCCAAGCGGCAGACCTTCCATGATCTGATGGTCGGCGCCGTCGTGATCCGCAGCGAAGTGTCCACGGATCAGCCTTGGTTCGAAATCTGGAAAAAACAGATCAGCGAGATCCTGGGCGCCAGCACAAGTCTGCCCTCGGGTGGCTCAACGGAAAAAGCCCGTCAGCGTTCCAGCACGCTTGAGACCCTGGAGCAGCTGCACAAGCTCCATCAGCAAGGGGCGCTCACGGACGAAGAATACAAAGCGAAAAAAGAAGAACTGCTTAAAAACCTGTAAGGTAAGGGGCACCGTCGAATCGACGGGATCTCGGCGTGAAATTCTAAAGAGAAGGATCTTCTTTCGAGGGGGTTTCCTCTTCGAAGTTCTGGATTTTGGATTGCAAGTCTCCCAGCAAGCGGCGGATTTCGTCGAGCTGGATTTCCTCGGGGGATTTTCGGGCACGCGCTTTCGCTGACAACTCGGTCCAGTTGTCGAGGGCGCTTTTGAGATCTTCTTGGAGTCGGCCCCAGGAAGGTGAAGAGAGTTTCTCGTCGTTGTCGTGACTCATGCAGTGGACGAAATTAAAATCCTCTTCCCATCTCTTGGCAAGTCGAATAGAAACAATTCTTTCCCCTCACAAGGAGCGTTCCATGTCTCAAGACATCATTTACACCATGAAAGGCGTTTCCAAGGTCTATCCTCCGAATCGCTATGTTTTGAAGAACATCTACCTCTCGTATTTCTACGGCGCGAAGATCGGCGTTCTTGGTCTGAACGGATCGGGAAAATCGAGCCTGCTCAGAATCATGGCGGGTGTCGACATGGACTTCATCGGCGAGGCTTTCCCGGCCCGCAAGATGAAAGTGGGATATCTCGAGCAGGAACCGAAACTCGATGAATCCATGACGGTCAAAGAGAACATCTTCTCGGGCATGGGCGAGCTCCCTCAGCTCATGAAGGAATACAACGCGATCAACGACAAGTTCAGCGATCCGGATCTGGATCCGGACGAGATGAACAAGATGATCGAAAAACAGGGTGAACTGCAGGAAAAAATCGAGGCTCTCGGCGGCTGGGAAGTCGACCAGAAAATCGAGATCGCCATGGATGCTTTGCGCTGTCCAGATGGTGATTTGCCGGTGACGAAACTCTCCGGAGGGGAACGCCGTCGGGTGGCGCTGTGCCGCTTGCTGCTCTCGAATCCGGATATTCTTCTTCTTGACGAGCCGACGAACCATTTGGACGCGGAATCCGTGGCATGGCTCGAGCAGTACTTGCACAAGTTCCCGGGCACCGTCATTGCGGTCACCCACGATCGTTACTTCCTCGACAATGTGGCGGGCTGGATCCTGGAACTGGATCGTGGCGAAGGCATTCCTTGGAAAGGGAACTACACCTCGTGGCTCGAGCAAAAGGACAAGCGTCAGGCTCAGGAGTCCAAGGATCAGTCCAAGCGCCAGCGCACCATCGAAAAAGAATTGGAGTGGGTTCGTCAGAATCCCAAGGCCCGTCAGGCGAAATCCAAGGCTCGTTTGTCCAATTATGAAAACTTGTTGAAAGAGCCGAGTCCGGAGCGTCTGCAGGAGATGAGCATTTACGTTCCTGCAGGTCCTCGCTTGGGTGACAAAGTCGTCGAAGCCATCGACGTGAGCAAGGGATACGATCATAAGGCTCTGCTGGACAAAGCCAACTTCACGATCCCCAAGGGCGCGATCGTCGGCGTGGTCGGGCCGAACGGGGTGGGGAAAACCACTTTGTTCCGCATGATCACCGGACAGGAAAAACCAGATTCCGGCAGCTTCAAAGTCGGGGAAACCGTCAAGATCGCCTATGTCGATCAGTCGCGAGAGACCTTGGATCCGAATAAGTCCGTTTGGGAAGAGCTTTCCGATGGCAATGAGGTGATCCAGCTGGGCAATCGCGAGGTGAGCTCCAGGGCTTACTGTTCCTGGTTCAACTTTTCCGGTGATTCCCAGAGCAAGAAGGTCGGCACCCTGTCGGGTGGCGAGCGCAATCGGGTCAACATGGCAAAGATCCTCAAGCAAGGTGCGAACCTGTTGCTTCTCGATGAGCCGACGAACGATCTCGACGTGAACACCATGCGGGCCCTCGAGGAAGCTCTCCTCGAGTTCGGGGGTTCGGCGATTATCATCTCTCACGATCGTTGGTTCTTGGACCGTGTTTGCACCCATATCCTGGCCTTCGAAGGCGACTCTCAGGTTTACTTCTATCCGGGGAACTGGACGGAGTACGAAGAGGACCGCAAGAAGCGGACCGGAGAAACCGAGCCGAAACGGGTCCGTTTCCGGAATATCCAATAGCCATGAAACAAAGACCGTTCTGGGTCTTAAAAGGCAAAACGGCGGTGCTCGCATTGATCGCGATGGCCGTCGTCGTTTCATTCCTTCCTGAGAAGGCCGCCGATCGCTGGGGGCTTTTCGAGCCTCGTTCATTGGGAACTCTCTTTGTCGCCTTTGGCGCCATTCAAGTCATTGGCAGCTTCCTTGTTCAGCGCTTCGGGCGCCGCCGCGGACGCATCCTGAGCGGAGCCATGGGCGGCTTGGTGTCGAGTACGGCGTACGTCACGAGAGCCGCGCGACAGAGTCGATTGCATCCTGAACAGTCGCTCTCCCGAGCGGCGGGCGCTGTTGCCGCCAATCTTGGGATGATCCTCGAAGCGGGCGTTCTTCTTTTTATTGTCGATTCACGACTGGGCGCCAGGATGTTGCCGGTTCTTGTGGCGATGGGTCTTGGCAGCCTGACTTGGCTCTATATCTTGAGGCGGGTGCCTTCCCAGGAGCCAGAGGGTCGCGATGTCGAGATCGAGTTGAGCCTGCGGACTCAGTTGATTCTCACACTGCTCATTGGGGGACTCATCCTGCTGACGGGGGTAGGGAAGGTATGGCTGGGGTCCTCTGGTGCCATGCTTTTGACGGCGGTCAGTTCTCTCTTTGAGGTGCATGGGACCTTGGTGGCGAACGGAGAGCTGTTTCGGGCGGGAGCCTTGTCGTTGGAGCGCACTCATCTGCTGCTGATGCTGGGGCTTATGATGGCGAATGTCTCGAAGGTCGTATTGGCAGGGTTTCTTGGCAGCCGGGCCTTCTTGGGCTGGATGGCTGCCGTGATGGCAACCGTCAGCGGATTGGCGCTGCTGGTTTATTCTCTGGGGTAAAAAGACTCTCTAAAATTTGACGGTGCTTCTTGAGTTCCAAGAACGCTTGGATCGAACCACTCTGCTTATCGGGGTGAAGCTTCAAGGCGAGGCGGCGGAAAGCCGTCTTGAGTTCAGCGCGCAGAAAGTCTTCCGCGAGGGTCTCTCCTTGGAGGATAAACCATTTTTTAGACTCGGCCTGTTCACTCGACAGAGAGTGCGCGGGGCCTGTTGCGCGTTCTTTTCTTCGAGGAGCGGGGCGGGGGAAGGGGTTCGGTGTCGGCTTTTCAAAGCGGAAAACCCTGATGTGCCCGAGGAGAAACGCCATGTTCGCCGGAGAGCCGTCCGCGATTCCCGCAGAGGAAGTGGCGGTTTTCACTCCCATTTTCTCTTCGAGGATCTCTTGAAAACTGGCATTGGCCTTCATACTTTTCTGATCGGTTTCAGAGGGGAAATGCTCGAGTCCGGGAGGGAAAAACGGGTCTCGTGTCGGGTCGAGGAGGGGCTAAAACCGGTATTTCCCCCTCGGGAACAGGCCTTTTTCCCTGGGAGAAAGGGGTGTTTTGCAGGGGAAAAAGGGCGTTTTGCCCTCGGGGGGAGGCGGTTTCCCCTCGAAGAAAAATGCAATGCACCGAATTTTCCTTATAGACAAAGGTCAAAAACCTCCTACACTGAGCACATCCGAAACAAACAAACCGTTTAACGGAGGAAAAAGGATAATGGCTAAGAAAGCAAAAAAAGCGACTAAGAAAGCTGCTGCAAAAACAACTAAGAAAGCGACTAAAAAAGCCGCTCCCAAAAAAGCTGCAAAAAAAGCCGCTCCTAAAAAAGCGACTAAAAAAGCTTCTGGCGCAAAACGCAAACCAAACCCTTCTTTCATGAAGGCCCTCACTCCAAGCGCTAAACTCGCTGCAGTTGTTGGTTCGAACCCACTCCCACGCACAGAAGTTGTTAAAAAACTCTGGGCTTACATCAAAAAGAACAACCTCCAAGATGCTAAAAACCGCCGCAACATCAACGCTGATGCCAAGCTGAAAGACATCTTCGGTAAAGCCGTTGTTAACATGTTCGAAATGACCAAAATCGTTAGCAAGCACCTGTCCTAAGGTGATTGTTTCCAAGGAGCCGGTTTTTCGGAGCCGGCACTGAGGAACGATTTGATGAAAAGGCTCGCTTCGGCGGGCCTTTTTTATTTTTAAATCCTCCTTTCTGAAGCCACGTGTCTTGCTCAGGAACTCTGTGGCTGCTCTGCTGGAACGAGGAGGGATGTATGAAGCACCTGTTGATTTTGACTCTGACGGCGTTGGTTTTTTGGGGACAGGATACCTTTGCGAATCCGTTGCCACCATCGATGCCGCTGACTCGCCTGGCCTGTGTGACGATGCCTTTTACCACCAGCCATGTCCTGACTGAATCCCCCGAGTTCTTCGAGCTGAACGTGATTCATCACAACGGAACGGACAATATGCCGATCTTCGATGGGGTCGTGACCCCGCGGAGCCTGCCGCAAATTCAAGAGCGGGGGGATCTCTATACCAAGATGGGCAATGATTTCCGGATCCGCTTTGAAAAATCCCAGTGCAAAGTCGAAGGCGGGGAGTGGGTCTGCGCCAAGAAAGGCAAAGTCCTCTTGGGCCAGCTCGAGGTCGAGAGTGTCTGGTTCACCGTTGAAAAGCGCCGGGTGGTGACTCGCTATGCGGACTATACGGAACAAGTGGCGCGGTTTCTCTTTACGAAGGCTCAGAGGACTCATCAGATTTCGCTCGGATATTCGGCTTCGGATTGTATCTTCAAGTGAGGCTTGGGTCGCCGCTTGGAAGGGCTTTGGGTCCCGCGTGGGGGGCATGGGCTCTGACTCTTTGAGAGGACCCGCTCGTCCTTGAGCTATGGGCCGGGATTTTCAGAAAGCCTCCTTTGTTGGGGGCTTTTTTTGTTTTTGGGGTCCGGTTTGGCTTGTTGGGCTTGGGGTTCTAGTTTGTTGGGTGGGCTTTCTGAAAAACGCGTCACGCTTCCCGGATGTCCTCTCAAAGAGTCAGAGCCCATGCCCCCCACGCGGGACCCAAAGCCCTTCCAAGCGGGCGTTTGTGCTTTATGGGGAGAGGGAATCTGAGGGCCGTTGGGGTTTTGGTGGGTGGTTTGTGGGGGCTTCTCATAAAAGATTCATTCGGGTGGGGAATCTTGTTTTTGGGGGGGGCTTTTCTTGCCAAAAATGGCTGCCTTTTGTAGGTTCAAGGCTCTTCGAAGGAGTCTTGTTTTGGCGGTTGTTCCTCTCTCCAAGGATGAAATTCTGAAAATGAAAAAGGTCTGCCGGTTGGCGGCCGATACCTTGGTTTATGTCGAAAAATATTTGAAGCCTGGCATGACGACGGCCGAGATCGACAAACTGGTCTACGACTATACGCTGACCAATGGGGCGGTTCCGGCCACTTTGGGTTATCACGGATTTCCGGCGTCTTGCTGCACGTCTATCAACGAGGTGGTCTGTCACGGGGTTCCTGGTGCCGATATCCTCAAAGATGGTGACATCATCAATGTCGATGTGACCTCGAAGCTGGATGGATTTTTCGGGGACACGTCCAAGACCTTCATGATCGGCAATGTGTCCGACGCTGCGAAGGACGTGGTCGAAGTGGCTTTGCTGGGCATGGAAAAGGGCATCGAAGCGATTCGCCCGAACGGCTACACGGGCGACATTGGGTTTGAAACTCAAAAGCTGGTGACTCGTCGGGGATACACGACGGTGAAAGACATTGGCGGTCATGGCATCGGTCGTGTTTTCCACACCGAGCCTTTCGTGCCTTCTTGGGGGAAAAAAGGAAAAGGGCAAAAGCTGATCCCTTTCACCTGCTTCACCGTTGAGCCGATGATCAACGAGGGGACGGACGACATCCTCGAGTATGACATTCCCGGTTCTTCGCATAAGTGGTACGCCACTGCGGACAAGAAACTCTCTGCGCAGTTTGAACATACGATTCTGGTCACCGACACCGGTTACGAAATTTTGACTCTTGCTTAATCAACAGAGCCTAAGGACTAAAACATGAGAACGACAACAACGAACGGAAAGAACATGAAAAAAGCGATGCCGAAAAAGCCGGGAAAATCCCTCGCGGCCAGTGCCTCCAACGTCGACTACCGCGTCTGCGCGGAAGCGATGGAGAATCCAAAAAAATTCGAAGAGCTCGCTCGTTGGGGTCGTGAGGAAATCCAGATCGCTGAAACCGAAATGCCGGGCCTGATGGCTCTTCGCAAAGAGTACGGCAAGCAGCAGCCTTTGAAGGGCGCTCGCATCACCGGTTGCCTGCACATGACCATTCAGACCGCGGTTCTGATTGAAACCTTGATCCATCTGGGTGCAAAGATCCGTTGGTCTTCTTGCAATATCTATTCGACTCAGGACCATGCTGCTTGCGCCATGGCGGCGGCCGGTATCCCGGTTTTTGCTTGGAAAGGCGAGACCCTGGAAGAGTACGACTGGTGTGTCGAACAGACCATCGAAGGTTGGGATGACGAAGGTTTCAACCTGATCCTCGATGACGGCGGCGATCTGACCAACATGATGCATTTGCCGAAATACGCCAAGCTCATGAAAAAAGTGATCGGCGTGTCCGAAGAGACCACCACGGGTGTTCACAACCTCGTCCGTATGCTCGAAGAAGGAAAACTGAAAATCCCAGCGATCAACGTGAACGATTCCGTGACCAAATCCAAATTCGATAACCTGTACGGTTGCCGCGAGTCCCTGGCAGACGGGATCAAACGTGCGACCGACGTGATGGTTGCCGGTAAAACCGTTGTCGTTGCTGGTTACGGCGATGTGGGCAAAGGTTCCGCGCAAAGTCTGCGTGGCTTTGGTGCTCGCGTTCTGATCACCGAGATCGACCCGATCTGCGCTCTGCAGGCGGCGATGGAAGGTTACGAAGTTACCACGATGGAAGCCGCGGCTCCTGAAGCTGATATCTTCGTCACGACGACTGGTTGCTGTGACATCATCACCAAAGAGCATTTCCAGAAAATGAAAAACAACGCCATCGTTTGCAATATCGGTCACTTCGATATCGAGATCGACATGGCTTGGTTGAACGGGAATTCCAAGGTTCGCGAAGTCAAACCTCAGGTCGACATCCACACGTTGAAAAACGGTCGTCAGATCATCGTTCTGGCGAAAGGTCGTCTTGTGAACTTGGGCTGTGCCACGGGTCACCCGAGCTTCGTGATGTCGAACTCTTTCACCAACCAGGTTTTGGCTCAGATCGAGCTCTACCGCAATCGTGACAAGTACCAAGAACTCGGCGTTTACCGTTTGCCGAAACACCTCGACGAGAAAGTCGCAGCTTTGCACCTCGACAAGCTCGGCGTGAAACTGACCAAACTGTCTTCGAAGCAGTCGAAGTATCTTGGCATGAACGCCAATGGTCCGTTCAAGCCTGAACACTATCGCTACTAAGCCGGGTTGATGAAGAAACGGCTTCTCGAGATCCGACATCATGGTCATCTGTTCGCGGCGCAAGTTGTTCGTGAACAGTTGCACCTGAGTCGGATCACTTTTTGGGTCGCCGCCGTCCTCGCCGCTTGTGTCTCGGTTTTCTTTGCTCAGGTTTTTCAGGGAGCTGAAGTCCTTCGAGGCTTGGTTCTCTCCTGGAGTCCTTGGCTTATCTTCTTAATCTGTCCTGTTGCTTGCCTGATCTCTTGGGTGATCGTTCGTCGATTTGCTCCTGGTGCCTCGGGGAGCGGGATTCCACAGGTTCTTGCCGCTGTCGAGGTCGGAGGCGGAGAGATCCCGCCGGAGCGTCTGGCGATGGTTCTGTCGCCGCGAATTCTCGTCATTAAAATTTTGGCGACTTTGATCGCCGTTTTCGGCGGAGCGGCTATCGGTCGTGAGGGGCCGACCATTCAAATTGCGGCCGGTGTTTTCCTGATCTTCGGTCTTGGGTTTCGTCGATTCTTTCCCAATTCGGATCTCAGGTCATGGATGGTGGGGGGCGCTTCCGCGGGGCTTGCTGCCGCGTTCAATACTCCTTTGGGAGGGATCGTCTACGCGATCGAAGAGGTCGGATCGGCCTATTTCCATCGTTTCAAATCCCAGGTTCTGGTGGCGGTGATTCTTGCGGGCGTGGTTTCTCAGGCCATGGTGGGGAACTATCTTTACATTGGAGACCCGCGTTTCGAAACGACCTCTCCATGGACTTTTTTGGTGGTGTTCATAGTCGCTCTCCTGTCCGGGCTTGCGGGTGGGGGAATGGCACGTGCCCTTTCAGCAGGGTCCAAGTTTTATGGGCAACTTGTCGAGCGCAAGAAAGAGTTTCCTTTCGTCCTTCTCATGATCGCTTTGATGACGATTCTTGCTTGGTTGGTCCCGGAAGCGGCGGGTGCCGGTCGCGATGCGATCTCGAAGATTTTATTCGAGTCATGGTCTCCGGATTTCTTGAGTGTGATTGGTCGGGTTCTGGGACCGGTCCTTTCTTACTTTGCGGTGGGGGCCGGAGGGATCTTTGCGCCATCGTTGTCGGCAGGGGCGGTCGTTGGAGCGTCGATCGCGGAATGGATGCAGATTCCAAACGTCAATCTTTGTGCCTTGGTCGGCATGACGGCTTTCTTGGCGGGGGTGACGCGAACTCCGTTTACGGCTTTCATTTTGGTTCTGGAGATGACCAATCGTCACACAGTCATTTTCTTTCTGATGCTGGCGGCTTTGGTCGGCAATCGAATCGCTGCCATTTGTTTTGGGAATCAGGGATTCTATGAGATCGCCATGCACGGTTGGGTAAAGCGATTGAATCCTGAAGCGACTTCTTCTCCCTCGTCACCGGTCGGCCCCGCTGGGCAAAAGCAGATGATTTAGTCTCGTATAATAGGCCTCAGATCGAGCTCTCTCGCAATCGCGACAAGGACCAAGAGCTTGGGGCGAATCCCAATGGGGATTTTTTCAAAATCAGAATCAAACCTCTGAAAGGAGCCCGGCTCCACAGTTTTTCAACTTTGAGTTGATACGACAGAATAAAGATTGTTCCCGTGTGAGCAGGCCCGGAACAAGGAGTGGGAATGTTTGAATTCAAGAGGTTATCGAGACGTCATTTCCTTTTGGGCGGGAGCGCGGGATTGGTTTTGCTCCCTTTGAGCGGATTTGCTCGGACGGGGAAATTTCTGTCCACCGCCCAGTGTTCCGTGATTCCCAGCGAGACGGACGGACCTTATCCGGCTCACTCGGATGAGCGTGGAGTGAACTACCTGTCGCAACCCGGAGCCGTCCGTCGAGACATTCGCGGGAGCCTGATCAGCTCGCAGTATCCTGGTTTGGCCGTGGCGGTGGGTGTTCCTCTCACCATGCGGATGAGGATCGTCGATGCAACGAAGGGTTGCTCTCCGTTGGAAGGGGCGGCGGTTTACGTCTGGCATTGTGATGGGCGAGGAGACTACTCGATGTACAACGAGGCGGTGAAAACCGAAACTTACCTTCGCGGTGTGCAGATTGCCGATCAAGATGGCTGGGTGGAGTTTGAGACGATCTATCCTGGGTGCTATGAAAGCCGCGCCGTTCATATTCACTTCGATGTGTTCAAAGATGCAAAATTGGCCGTCGATAACAAGAGCATCGCCAAAATTTCGCAGTTTGCATTTCCGGATGAGGTTTCAGCCGAGGTCTACGGGCGAAACAAAGAACAATATCCAAATGGGCTTGAGAATTTGAATCAGAACCCGTTGAATGAAGATTCCATTTTCGCCGATGGATATGATTTGCAAGTCGCCAGCATCAGATCAGGGACGGCGACGGCGGGCCTGGTCGCCGAGATCTCGGTGGCTGTCGATCCCACGAATGTCGAGGACGTTTCCTCAGGAGGGCCACCGCCCGGCGGCGGACCGGGTTGGCCGCTGCCCCCTCCGCCCGGAGCACGTCCTCCCCGCAGGCCTTGAGCCTCTTTGTCGTGGGCGTTTAATCGGCATTGCTCAAAATGAAATCGAGAAGATCCGCCGTCAGGTAGTCAGGGGCGTAGTACACGCCCAAAGAGCCGTCCATCGCTAAGCGCATGGCCGGGTAGCCTCTGCCCTTGCCAGGCACCGTGATCACTCTCTGTGGGCTCAGGCCCTGGCCAAGAGCCTCTTTCATCGTCGTCAGTGTTTCCAAGGCCTCTTGCGATGAATAAAAGCCTCCGCCTTCGCAGGTATGAATTCCCACGACGGCCCCCGTGCGATCAAAGACCGGTGCCCCGGACATGCCGGAACCTGAAACATAGGGCTGATCGGCAACAAGGATGGTGGCGTTCGTATGGACGGGGCTTCCGTTCGCCAGCGTGAGCTTGTGGCCTTTGCAGGCTTTGCTGATTCCGTCTTTCAGTTCCGTGACGGAATGGCCTTTGCTCCAACTGGCTCGAAGACCGAGGTCACTCTCTGGCAGCGGGATCTTGACTCCGTTTTCGTTCGGCCAGTTGCTCGGATAACCCATGGCGATCATGGGAAACTGAATCCCTTGCGCCAGGCGGGACAGTTTTAAGAGCGGGCGATCCAAAACGGGCTTGTCGATGTAATACAAAGCGACGCCGTCCTGACCGATCTCAAAGATTCTGCGGATTTTGTAAGAGCTTTGTTCGGTGCCCGTCTTGAATCTGACCGTTCGAACGATCATGTTGTGGTTGCAATGAGAAATACCGATCAAAATCTGCGGGTGAACCAAAAAAGCCGAGCAAAATGCTTTGGTGTCACCAATGGCTCCGATCGAACGGCCCAAATTTTCGAAGTCCGACTCCGACAGAGAACCCGCTTCGGCGCGGCCGGAGAGAACGAGAATGAGCAAGGTAAGAAAGCGAAAGAAGAACTTCATCTCGACTCCTCACTTCGCGCCGAGGGCACGACTCAGGTTGATGTCAAAAGCCGCGTTCGGGTTAAAGGTTTCGATGTAGGATTTGACCCCTCGGAACATGTCCAGATCGGGCATCAAGGTCGGGAGTTGTCCCTTGTTTTTTTGGCGATAGAGGTAAAGCAAAGTTTCATCGACATCAAATGAGGCATCCGCCTGCTCGAAAGCACCGTACATCGCACCCGTCGCGTTGTAGGACAAATCGATTCGAACGATATCTCCGGCGGCCGATTCGGAATTGACCAAAACAGGATTCTTCGCTCCTTTGAGCAAATCCCTGTAAGGACCATTGTAAGCCTTTGCGAACTGATAGACGACTCCCGCGGATTTTTGCGGGTTCAGGCCTTGTCGGGCAAGGGTGCGGGACAAATATGCGGCCATCATGAAATGATAGGACTTCCCCGAGTTGCAAGTGGCTTTGACCGATTTTGGAAAACTGTAGATATTCATTCCCGACTGGCTTGAGACCTGGTCCAAGTAAGGCAGTCCGCCCGCGATCAAAGACAGCGCGTAACGGGAGCCTCGGTATCCGTTGCTGTAATGTCTGAGACGAGCAACCAAGTTGGCCCCCGCCGTGCCGACGAGGCCCACCACTCTCCATTTCAGCTCTTCGGCCTCTTTCATGCTCAAACCGGATTGAACGAAGGACTCTTTCAGATCGTCAAAAAAACTGGAGTTCTGGGTGGCTCCCGATTGAAATCGCAGTACAACTCTCTTCGCGGCGAAAAGCAGGGGGACGATGTTTTTGGGATTCTCGAGGAGCTCGACATAGTTGGAGTAGTTCAACAAAACGACGTCGGTGCTGGAGTCAGGCCATGTCTGATATCTGACGTCATTCGCGGTCAAGTTGATGATGGCATCCAATTCTTTTCCGCAATTCAAATTGGAGAGGCCAAAAAGATCCATGCAAAACGCGGTGGACAGAGCCAGTCGTCCCCCGAAGCGACCCTGAACGGCCCGTAAAGCCTGGTCCATACTGCGGCCGTCCGCATTCCTGGAAATTCCGTCCTGCTCTCTCTTCTGACCTCGGGGCGGGCGCGGGTTCTGAGAGTAATCTTGAATCAGACGATCCACGGTCGAGATGGTTTGATGGGCGTGTCCTTCCGAAAGAGCCTTGTCCGCCTGAACGCCGGTTCCCAAGGTCCTGAAGTCATTGAGGGGATCAAAGGGCTCGATCGCGGTTTTTCGATAGTCGCTGAGGACCGGAAATTTGAAATTCATCGCGTACACCATTGATCTCTTCCGAAGATCCGGACTTGGAATCAAAGACAGGGTCCACGCATCCATTTTTTGGCCGGTGTAAAAGAGCATCGTCTTGAGATCTTCCATAGTGAATTC
>JAHBUU010000075.1 GCA_019637895.1 Pseudobdellovibrionaceae bacterium
ATGTTTTTTTCAAAGAACTCAATATTCCAAAGCCGAAGTACTGTTTGGATATTCACGGACTCGATCATGGTGAAATGACAGGCCGAATGTTGATGGGCGTCGAGAAAATTCTCAAAGCCGAGAAGCCAGACTGGGTCCTGGTCTATGGCGATACGAATTCAACTTTGGCGGGCGCCCTAGCCGCGGCGAAAATGCATATTCCGATTGCGCATGTTGAAGCGGGCCTAAGGTCTTTTAACAGGAAAATGCCCGAGGAAATCAACCGTGTGCTTGTCGATCACGTCAGTGAAGTTCTTTTCGCGCCGACTCCCTTGGGACGAGACAATCTTCTCAGCGAAGGGATCCCAGCGGAGCGAATTCACATTGTCGGAGACGTCATGTACGATGTGTCTCTCAATTTTGGCAAATTGGCTGATCAAAAAGCGCAACTTTTGAAAAGCCTTGGCCTGGAGGCCGAGAGGTATGTCCTGTTAACTTGTCATCGGCAGGAAAACACGGACGATCCGGACCGCCTGAAAGCGATTATTCTCGGGATGGAAAATGTTGCCGCCAAATATTCAGTTGTTTTTCCAATTCACCCGAGAACCAAAAAATTATTATTGGGGTTGGATTGGTTTAAGGAAGTCAAAGAACTTCGTTTGATCGATCCGGTGGGATATGTCGATATGGTCGCGCTGGAAAAAAACGCTGCACTCATCGCTACAGACTCCGGAGGGGTCCAGAAGGAAGCGTTTTTCTATAAAGTTCCCTGTGTGACGCTGAGAGACGAGACCGAATGGGGCGAACTGGTTCAAAGTGGATGGAACAAGCTTTTGCCTCCTCGTTCTGCCAAAGAAGTAGAGGAAGGGGTTTTTGCATCGATCGGTTGCGGTGGGTCAGTTCTAGATGCCTATGGTCGAGGAACGTCGGCGGCAGAAATTGTTGAGATCATGATGGGTTTGCGTTCGGTGCGAAGAGACTGACTTATGCGAATTCTCTACATCAATCACTATGCGGGTAGTTTTGATTACGGAATGGAGTTTCGTCCCTTGTATCTTTCGAGGGAATGGGTCCGCCTTGGACATGAGGTTCTGATTGTCGCGGCGAGTGAGTCTCACGTGCGCTCAAAGCAGCCGAACATGGATGGGAATCGCGAGCTTGAAGAGACAATAGATGGGGTTCGTTTCCTCTGGTTGAAAACGCCGCGATATGACGGCAATGGAATCGGAAGGATATGGAATATTTTCTGTTTTTTGTTGGGCGTCTGGAGGAAATCTGGAGTTCTTGCGGAGCAGTTTCGGCCTGATGTCGTCATTGCTTCCTCAACCTACCCTATGGATATTGTTCCGGCAGAAAGGGTTGCGAAGAAGGCCGGCGCGAAAATGGTTTTTGAAGTGCATGATTTGTGGCCATTGTCTCCGATCGAGCTTGGGGGAATGTCTCCAAGGCATCCATTCATTCGGTTGGTTCAATGGGCGGAAGACCGGGCTTATCGCTTGAGTGACATAGTCATTTCCATGTTGCCAAAAGCGAAAGAGTATATGTGTTCAAGAGGGATGGCCCCTGAGAAGTTTTTCTATGTTCCAAATGGAATTGATTTGCAAGCATGGGATCAAGATCAAATGCCCGTTCCTGGAACTATGGAAAATGAGATTTTTCGGTTAAAAAATGCAGGAAAATTTCTAGTTGGCTATCTTGGGGCCCACGGTCTTGCAAATGGGTTGGATGTATTTCTGGAATCGGCGGACCTCCTCCAGCGGCGAGACCGCGCGAAGAGATTTCAGCTTGTTTTGGTCGGGTCTGGACCTGAAAAAAAGAGGCTTCAGAATAGAGCTCGAGAAATGGGTTTAGAGAATTTAACTTTTTTCGATTCGGTCAGTAAACGCACTGTTCCCTCCGCTATTCGGATGATGGATGCGGTTTATATCGGGCTCCAAAAAAAGAGTCTTTTCAGGTATGGCATTAGTCCAAATAAACTTATTGATTATATGGCGGCAGGAGTGCCGGTTCTAAATGCGGTCGAAGCTGGCAACAATCCTGTTGAAGATGCGCGATGTGGACTTTCCATTCCGGCGCAGAATCCAATCGCACTGGCGGATGCGATCGAGAAGATATCTAGTTTTTCGCGGGATGAGATTGCTCAAATGAGCGCAAGGGCTCGACGGTATGTGGAAACTAATCACGACTATCGAATCCTGGCGAAGGCATTTCTGGAAAGAATTAGTGAAAATCCTATTTCAGGAAAGGGCTGACTGAAGGCTTGTTTACAACTAGAGCGGAAAACCAAAAATTTTTACAGAGAGAGTTGTGGGAAAGTTCCATCTCGCGAGGTATTGGGTATACACCATTTCATACGTATGGATGGCTGCGATGTATGGCGGCGACATTTGGGAACTCCTCCCTGCGATTTCAGAATATTTTTGATTCTCGCGATAGGCTGGTTGCCACGATGCCATATTTTCGCCGTAAAAATGGCCTTTTTCGAGAGAGTGGTCTGTTTGGAACCTATGGGGGATGGGTATTCTTGGTCGAGGATCAAGATGTTGTTAGTTTTGCTCGAGAACTAAGGTATCCGATCGGTACAAGGATTGTGTCCTACCGTTCTGGTCCAGATATGGAGTACGGATGTCTCTTCTCTCGGGAAAGATGTACGTTTGTTAAGAGAATAGATGTCGATAGTTCAGAAACCCTCATGGAGTCTATTCATTCCAAAACCAGAAATCAGATAAGGAAAGCGTACAAAAATGGTATCAGAACCGAACTTTTGAACAGTCAAAACTTGTCTGATATTTCTGCGATTTATCGGGAACTTGTGAATAAACATTCAATCAAGAAGCCATACTCCGAGTTGCTTCTGCAGAATCTCCTGGAAGTGGATGATGGTTCTGTGGAAGTGAGAGGCGCATTCCGGGCTGATAAAATGATTTCCTTTGGCGTTTTTGTTGTATCGCCAGATCAAGAGTTTTATTGGATGGGTGCCAGCAACAGGGATGGGACTCTCTATAATGGGATCAATGCTATCCTGTGGGAGCAAATGTCGGCGGCGATTCTAGCGGGGAGAACCGAGTTTAACTTTGGGGCCAGTCCTCCGGGTAACACTGGTCTTGAGCACTTTAAAGATCGATGGGGTGCGGAACCTAGAAGGTATAGAGTATATCTAGGAGCTTTGCATCGCATGGCGAAGTGGATAAAAAGCCATGGATAAAAAGAAAATTTTGTTTCTTATGGATGATATTTGGTCGATGGGGCCTGGGAAAGGTGTGACATCGACTTGGCGCCTCCTGCAGAGGGCCGAGCAGGATTTTGAAATTGTCGTCATTACTACGGACTCGGAGTTTAAAGCGGAAAGCCTGCCGAATGCTTCTGTCTTGAAAGTGAAAAAACCAAAAGTTACGACCGGTCTTCGTTTTCTGGATCTTGTACTGATGCGTGTATCTGTCCTCTTTGTGAATTTTCAACAGATATTGATTGCGTTGATCTGTGTTAAGAGTCGTCCTGACGTTATTTATTGTAGTTCATCAGTGCCCGTATTCGCGGCTTTTGTCTTACGAATTTTCTGGCGAACTCGATTGATCCATAGAATATATGGAACATTTTTATTTCCTTTTTTAGGAAACTCATGGCGATTATTGAGAAAATATGAAGAGGTCGCTTTGTTTCGGCTATTTGCAGACCTCTACATTATTACAGATGATGGAACGAACGGTGACCTTGTCGCTCAGTACTTTGGTATCCCTCCTAATAAAGTCAGTTATCTCAGAAACGGCATTGAGCACATTGATTTTAAAGGAGATTCTCGGCAGCGAAGAGCTGAGTTGTTTCGGAAATACGGAATTCCAGAGAGTGAACTTGTTCTAGTCACTGTTTCAAGGCTTGTCAGATGGAAGCGAGTTGCTCGTGTAGTTGAGGCCTTCAAACGGGCGAATGTGAAGGATAGCTGTCTTCTTGTTTTGGGGGACGGGCCTGATCGAGACGAGCTGATGGCTCAAGCAAAAGGGCATCGAATCTATTTCCTGGGCGCCGTATTGAATGATGAAGTTAAGCTGTTTTTATCATGTTCGGACTTATTTCTATCGTTTTTTGACTACTCGAATGTTGGGAACACTTTGCTTGAGGCGATTAGTTATGGTTTGCCTGTCATCACATTGGATGTTGGACAGACAAAGAAGGTAATTGGTCCCACGAACGGCATTTTAATTCCAGCCGGTGGCGAATCTGAAATTGTGTCGTCAGCTGCCGAGGCAATTCAAGATCTGGCTGCAGACAAAAAGAAATACGGGAAACTCAGTTTTGGTGCTTTGGCGTTTTCAAAGTTATATCTAGAAACGTGGGATGACCGAATTTCACGGGAGATTGAAATTATAGCAGGCCTTGCCGTGAGTAAAGTTGGTGTCGATGGGTAGTCAAAGGGATGCTTTGATCGGCCATTTTTTGAAAACGGGTATTAGACAGGCATCTGTCACGGTCCTGAATTTGATCAGTACTATTTTTATTGCGAAATTGCTTGGTCCGGAGAACATGGGATTCCTTGCGACGCTGATGGTTTCGACGGGCCTTATCGCAACAGTGTTTTCATTTGGGTTCTCTTCGGGCCTTGTCTATTACCTCCCTCAGGGAGGGGTGGATGTTCGCCATGCGACGGATGTCACCCATGTGATATCGTTTGGAACTTTGATTCTAGTTATATTTTGCGGTTTCTTCTTTTATCTGTCGGACTTTGTTTCGGAGCCTTTATTGGCTGGATTTTTGGCGCTACAGATATTTTTCATATGCTGTCGGACCAATTATACAGGATTGCTACTAGGGCTGAGGCGATATAATGAGATGAACCTGATCTCTCTGATTGGAGCGGTTCTAAAATCCCTGTTGGTAATCTCTTTCTATCTGTCTGGAGTGACGATCAGTGTTTCTCTCGCCCTATTTGTCTATCTGTGTGATGACTTCATCTGCTTAATGTTGATTTTCTTCCGTCATCTGCCAAGGAGGATTCCATCTTTTCAAGAGGGGAGAGATGTCGTTTTGAAGTGTGTTGCCTATGGTTGGCAAGTTCATTTTTCAAATTTTGTATTGAGTCTTTTGTATCGAGCGGACATTTACTTGCTCCAGGCTTTTTCCGGCTTGGGACAAGCAGGTATTTATAATTTTGCGTTACAGGTTTCTGAAAAATCTTGGTTGCCATCTCAAGCTATGAGTACGATCATGTTGCCAGAGTTTGTCGCCGAGAAGTCGCGTGTCCATATTGAAGAAGGGCTGCGAAAGATTCTTTGGCTGAGTGCGATCGGCACAACGGTACTTGCAAGCATTGCTCCACTAGGCATCTATATTCTCGTTAATTTTGTCGGAAAGGGCTTCTGGGAAAGCGTCGAAGTTTCGTTCTGGCTCATCCCAGGAATGGTTGCGATGGGTGTCGGGAGAATTTATATGAATTTTCTGGCTTCTCAAGGTCGTCCGCTGGCGAATATTAAAATTATTTTATTTAGCCTTTTTGTGAATGTTGTTCTGGATCTGTTTTTGATTCCCCGATACGGTGCTGTTGGGGCGGCGATTGGCAGTTCGCTCGCGTATTGTTGTTTTTGGATGTTGTCTCGGCGGAAGGCTTCGAGGTTCTTGGCGGAGAGTCAGCTATGAGAAGGGTAATTCAAAAATTGGGAGTTCTGAATAAATTAGGGCAGAACTTGTATTATGATCTCATTATTTCGAGGCGCTGGAATGGGTTTGAGGGGGTTGAGACTCCTGTGCGAGATGGCTTGCATCAGACACAGAGTGTTGACTATACCTTGCTCAGTGAATCTTTGCCGTTAAACCTCATTGAGAATGCGGAAACGATTGTAGATGTTGGTTCTGGACGGGGCCGCGTTTTAGGCTTTTTGGCATGGAAGTATCCTCAGAAACGCTTTTTTGGGTATGAACTGAATGCGGCGGTTTTGGAAGAGTCGAAAGTCCTTTTGTGCCCTCGTTTTAAGAACGTTTCCCTTGAGCTGATTGATATTTTGACTCGCTCTCTCCCGCATGCGGATCTGTTTATTTTGTTTAATCCTTTTGATGTTCATTGTGCCGAAAAATTTTTTGCGCTTTTGCGATCGCTCCCTGGGGCTACCGCTGTTTATATTAACTTCCCTCAAAGTCACGACTCTCTTTTGTTGGACTTGCATACAGACACGGACTTTGATGTTGAGCTGATTCAGCATTCGAATGACTGGAAGGATATTAGAGATAAGCGGACTTTGATTGTTTCCGTAAAGAAAGACTCAGTTGCGTAGAGAGGGAGCGAAGTGAAGCTGCTGGTGCTTGGTGACTATGATAGTCCTCACGTTAAAAGATGGATTACTGAAATGGAAGCGAGAGGGTGGGTAGTCCAATGTCTTTCCTTTACGTCCGGGATCGACGTTCCCGGGCGCATTGCTCATCTTGGAAAAATTCGAGCCTGGAATCTTCTCTTTCAGATTTTGCGAGTTCGGCGGCTTAGTCGAGAGTTTGGACCCGACATTGTGCATGCCCACTACGCCACAAGCTATGGTTTTTTGGGGAGCTTTATTTGTGGAGTGCCCTTTGTGGTGTCGCTTTGGGGGTCGGATATCTTGGTTTCTGCAAAACAAAGTTCGCTTTTACGTCGCTTTGCTCGAAGAACTTTATGGAAAGCGAATCATGTCTTTGCCGATTCAGATGAGTTGCTCGAGGAGGCTGAAAAAGTGTTCCCCATTCGCGATAAATCTACGAAAGTTCATTGGGGTGTGGACCACAGGTTTTTTTATCCGATTCCTCGAACTGCTAGGAAATTGAGAATTTTGAGTTTTAGAAATCATTATCCCGTCTATAATGTTGACTTGATTTTAGGCGCGTTCA
Source organism: Pseudobdellovibrionaceae bacterium (assembly GCA_019637895.1). Lineage (GTDB taxonomy): Bacteria > Bdellovibrionota > Bdellovibrionia > Bdellovibrionales > Bdellovibrionaceae > JAHBUV01. Next base: position 6,823 of record JAHBUU010000075.1, read on the forward strand.
GGAAAGTCTTTGAGAATCATGAGGAAGCAGAACTTCTCCTCGCAGGTGTGGGAAGCATGACGGGAGAGCTGCGGGGTATGGCCGGTGGGCCTGCCGATATTCGTTTTCTTGGAAGGTTGCAGGAGCCGGACTTGGCGCGTTTGATTCAAGAATGTGATGTCGTTGTAACGGTACCTAGTACAGACGGTCTTTCGAGTTCGCTACTTGAGGCCATGGCTTGCGGAAAGTATGTCATTTGCTCGGATATCCCTGTCTATCACGAGTGGTTAAAAAGGGAGTATGCTAGCTTTGTAGCCCCTGGCAGCGGAAGTGCCCTTGAAGCAGCGTTTCTGTTCGTAAAAAAGTGTTCGGCTGAGCAGTTGGAAAAAATGGGTCGGGCTGCATTCGAAGCGAATCAATCTCGTCTTGGGCGAGAGGAGCAGTTCGATCGAGTCGTGAGAATTTATGGGAATCTGAAAGTTGTCGAGCCTTCCCCGCAACGGGAAAAAACGATTATGCTTTGAGTGGAGGTGTCTGAAGTTCACTTGCGCCGCAGCAAGCGGATTTGAGGCTCTTACTGTATTTGTGACATTTAGAGGCACTTTTGATAATCTCATTTCATGCCTAAGACTGAAAATCAATTCTTGCCATTTGCTCTTCCTGATATTGGGGAAGATGAGATCAACGAAGTTGTAGATTCGCTCCGGTCGGGCTGGGTTACTACTGGACCGAAGACCAAACGTTTTGAAAATGATTTCAAGGATTTTTTGGGCGGAGATATCGAAGTCGTTACTGTCAATTCGGCAACGGCAGGTCTTCATCTTGCCCTAGAGGCGATCGGGATTAAAGACGGTGATGAAGTTATTACGACTCCATACACCTTTACTGCGACGGCGGAGGTGATCCGTTATTTAGGTGCTCATCCTGTCTTTGTTGATATTGATCCGCATACTTTCAATCTGGATACTACAAAGATTGAAGAACGCATTACTCATAAGACGAAGGCGATTATCCCGGTTCACTTCGCTGGCCTTTCTTGCGAAATGGACAAAATTTTGGCCATTGCGGAAAAACACGGTCTTAAAATTGTGGAAGATGCCGCCCACGCATTGCCCACCAAGTATCAGGGATCTTTGATCGGAACTCTTCGAAGTGATGTAACCGTCTTTAGCTTTTATGCGACCAAGACGATCACAACTGGCGAAGGCGGGATGGTTGTCACGCGCAATGCCGAAGTTGCAAGGCGATGCCGAACGATGAGGCTTCATGGGATAAGCCGTGATGCTTTCGATCGTTATACGAGCACTGCTCCGGCCTGGTATTATGAAGTCATTGCTCCCGGTTTTAAGTACAATTTGACGGACTTGGCTTCGAGCTTAGGGATTCATCAGTTGAAGAAAGCCTGGAGGTTTCAAGAGCGGCGCCAGGCTATGGCTTTTCGGTATATGAGGGAACTTAGTGACTGCCCGGTTGAAATGCCTCCTGTCGCGACGGCCAGCGACGATCTCCATGCATGGCATTTGTTCGTCCTGCGTCTTTCCAAGGGTGCGCCTGTCTCGCGTGACGAATTCATAAAAAAAATGAGTGAGGCCGGCATTGGGTGCAGTGTTCACTTTATTCCTCTGCATTTGCAGCCTGTTTGGCGGGAAATGTATGATCTTTCACCTGAGAGTTTTCCGGAAGCTTTGAGAACCTATCGGCAGGCGGTGAGTCTTCCTCTTTATACGAAAATGACGGACGAGGATCAAACCAGGGTCATTGCGGCTGTTCGGAATATTCTATGTGGATAGGAAAAAGGGCTTTTGATTTTACAATAGCCTTGATTGGTCTTCTGTTTCTCAGTCCCTTGTTTGTGCTAATTTCCTTTTGGGTCAAAATTGATTCCTCAGGTCCGGTTTTTTTTCGACAGGACCGGGTGGGGCTCGGTCTGGTTCCTTTTCGTATTCATAAGTTCAGGACGATGGTCGTCAATGCTGAGGATAAAGGAATGCAGATTACGGTGGGCGCGGATTCGCGAATCACTCGGTCTGGAAGTTTTCTGAGGCGGTACAAATTGGATGAATTGCCTCAGTTGATCGATGTGGTTGTCGGAACCATGAGTCTTGTGGGGCCTAGGCCAGAAGTCCCTCATTATGTCAGTCGGTATCCTCCGAGCGATCGAGAAAAGATTTTCAAAGTACGACCAGGAATTACAGATTGGGCCTCGATCCGATTCAAGGATGAGAACGACATCTTAGGGAGCGCCTGCGATCCAGAGCGTACTTATGTCGAAGAAATTCTTCCGATCAAGATCAGGTACGCAAAAGAGTATGTGGACTCGTCTTCGTGCCTCACGGATTTGCATATTATTCTGAGTACGTTGCGGGAGATCGCCCGAAATTCAACCACATAGACTATCGAGACGGAGCTGGGCTTTCGGCCTTGATGTCTCCACCGGTTTGGGTGCGCTCGAAGCTAACCTTGCTCCCAGAATGGAGAGGCCGAAGTCGTGAATGCATATTAGAGATCAATGTGAATCAAGCTTGAGTGCCTTGATAAGATTTGTCGTTTTTTTGTTTGTGATACTGACGATTTCGTCCTTTTAATCGGCATTAAAAATTAAGAAGGATGAACTTGGAAAGATTGATTCTTTGCCTGAAATTCGCCATGGAGGTCAGCCAAGTCCTTGGCGATGCATTAGACCCTGAACGGGCAAATGTGCGCGAGTTTTGTTGATCGAGATAGAGTGCGCCAATCTTCTTTGTTTCAAATTGACTGGGCTGTTATTAAAAAAATAAGTTTAGTTTCCACTTGGAATTGGTCTTGCTTCTGGCGGCAATCTGAGGTTTTTATTTTGGAGCGCTCGCTGAAAGAGGGCTTTAGCTCCTCGTTGATTCATATGGTCTTTGTTCAGGTAGAGTGGAGTCCCCTCATCCCAGAAAGGATTTTCCGAAGACTTCATGGCCTTGTAAAGATCGACATATGTGACGTTCTTATACTTCGAGGTTAGCCTGGATATTTCATGATTGGCTTGTGTGACACGGGAGTCTTCGTTTTCGGAGGGAGTTATCGCCGAATGCAGGCGTGCCCTGAAGAGTTCCGTTCGCTGAGGAGAGTTTGACATTGCGGGGACTTGTGAAAAAATAAAGACCTTCTTTTTTTTTCTTTCGAGGAGGCGGAGTGTTTTCTCGAGTTTTTTGATGAAATCGGGATCGTGTGGCTCGCCAGCGAGACCGAGATTCCATTCCCATCTGGCGGAAATGCCGATTTGCTCATGGTTTTCAATCTCTTTTAGAATGAAATTTTTGAACTCTCGACAGAAGGTCAGCGCGGCCGGAGTATTGATGAAGTTCTCGTTGAAATCCACTATTCCAGGGCAAGAGCTGCCAGACGTGATCAGAGCTGACCATCCCTGGGATTTTCCGAGTTCATCAAAAAAAGTATTCAAATGTGCAGCATGAGAATCTCCGAAAAGGAACAAGCCTGGCGCTTTTGAGAGGTCTCCTTTGATGCATCCATTTTGTTTGATCTCGCCATGGCAGATATCTGTCCCATAGCTCGCAATTTCTGGGTTTTTGAAATATTTGGTTTTGAATTCGAACTGCCGCCCAAGGATTAAAATCAGTACAAGCAAGCAGATCGGAGCTAGGTGCAACGCTCCCACCGATTTCCAGAATGATGTTCGATGGTAACGGAGGGGTTTTTCGATCAGGTGGTGGGCGAAGACCGAACATAGGAAAGTTCCAAGCACAGGAAGAATGATAGATGTATTTGACAGCGAATACTGGCCTTCAAGATACCGCGCTAGAGCTAGAAAGGGCCAATGCCAGAGATACAGCTGATATGATATCTGACCGATGTAAACCCATGGCTGCTTCGAAAAGACGGACCGTAAGGGGTTTGCGGCAGAATACAGAAAAAGAAGAGCACCAACGCAGGGTAAAGTGGCAAGGAGTCCAGGAAACGGCGATGATTCTTGAATGACAACGCAAGATGCTGCAATCAGCACAAGGCCAAGGGCCGTCAGATAGGGCGCGGTCTTTGAGGAGCTTCTGGTTTTTAATATGGCGAGAATGGCCCCCGCGAGCAATTCGCCGAATCGACTGAAGAATGAATAGTAAGCGAAGGTGACTTCATGGTTATAGAGAAGATATTGTCCATAAACCAGTGAGGCCATTGTTGCAAAAATCGCGATGACAATGATTGTCGATTTTCGAGCGCCCGTTTTGATTACTAAAAAGAGCAGCAAGGGCCAGACAAAGTAAAACTGTTCTTCGATGGCGAGCGACCAAGTATGCAGGAAGAGAGTTTCGCTAGTCTGAGGGGCGAAATAGTCGCGTCCGCTTGCGAAATATTGGTTGGCGAGGAAAATGACGATTTTTTTGAGAGATTCCTGAACTGTACGAAGATCTTCAGGTAAAAAAAGAAAGGAAGCTATTGTCGTAAAGATCACTAAGACGAAGTAAAGCGACGGGAGAAGTCTTTTGATCCGGCGAGTATAAAAGTCGATGAAGGAAAAGGTATTCGTCATCATCTGTTCATAGATGTTCGAGGTAATTAGGTACCCAGAGAGAACAAAAAAGACATCAACGCCGATGAATCCGCCGGGAAGGAGAGCATGGTGAATATGAAAGATGAGCACCAAGAGAACCGCAATAGCTCTGAGGCCGTCTTTTCAGGCTGATATTTTGTGATGGTAAATTTGGTTCCCAGAATTGCCTCTCATTTGACTTCGGAAGCAGAGCCCGGCGCAATATATCATTGGCGTTGTGGAACTCAAGAACTTGGTAACATGTTTTGCTGATGCCAAGAGCTTAAAAATACTCTAGTATCTTCCTTTGGTAAGGACCTAAGACTCATGAAATTCGCTAAGCTGTCCCGTCGTTGGAAGATATCGATTGTTTTGGCGAGCGACCTTATTTTGCTGCCTATGGCTCTTTGGTCGGCCATCGCCCTTCGTATTGGAACCTTGACTCCTCCGGTTGAAGTTTATTGGTGGGTGTTTTTCGCACTTCCGATCATGACGGTCCCTATTTTTATCCGCTTGGGCCTTTATCGGGCAGTCGTGCGCTATATGGATGATCGAATTATCTATACTGTTATCCTGGGGGTGGGGCTCTCGGCTTTATTCCTTGCGACAGTATTGATGATGATGAGAGAAAGCTCATTCCCTCGTTCTGCGGTCTTGATTTATGCGGTGATCGCTGTTGCTTATATTACTTCCAGCCGATTCATCGCTCGCGGCCTGATCAGGTCTTTCGAGGACGGCCGTTCTGACCGTCGTGAGCGCGTTGCGATCTTTGGAGCCGGTCGAGCCGGACTGCAAACAGCGCTAGCTCTTTCCTCGGGGGCGGAGTTCCGTCCTATTGCTTTCTTTGACGATGATGCGAATCTCCAGGGGACTTCTGTTGCTGGCGTTCGAGTTTATGATCCAAAAGAAGCCATCGAAATCATGGCAAAAAAGGATTGTCACCAGCTCCTGCTTGCGATTCCATCGGCTTCCCGCGCTCGTCGACGTCAGATCATCATGCAATTTGAGGGTAAGGGGATCGAGTTGAAAACCCTGCCGGGGATGGGTGATCTGGTGCATGGGACGGTCCGGATCGAAGACATCCGGCCGGTGGGTGTTGAGGATCTCTTGGGGCGGGACTCCGTTTCTCCAGAAGAAGATCTGCTTGGTCCTTGCCTGACGGGAAAACGAATCATGGTCACGGGGGCTGGTGGCTCGATTGGCTCCGAGCTTTGTCGCCAGATCGTGAAGATGGCGCCCGAGTCCCTGGTGATGCTTGAGATTTCCGAGTTCAACCTCTACGAAATCAGCCAAGAGATCTCGAGCATGGGCAGTGGGGTTCGGTTGATTCCCGTTTTGGGAGACTGTCGAAACCAGACCCGGATGGCTTCCCTGATGAAGGAACATCGGATCCAAACCCTTTACCATGCAGCAGCGTACAAGCATGTGCCGTTGGTCGAAGCCAATGTGGTTGAAGGGGTTGAAAATAATGTTTTTGGGACGATGGCTACGGCTCTGGCTGCCGTCGAGGCTGGAGTTGCCAGGTTTGTTTTGATTTCGACGGATAAGGCGGTACGACCGACGAATGTTATGGGCGCGACCAAGCGGTTGGCCGAGCTTGTGTTGCAGGGCCTGGCAGCGCAACCCGAATCCCATGCGACTTGTTTCTCGATGGTCCGCTTTGGAAATGTTCTAGGTTCTAGCGGGTCCGTAGTTCCCCTATTCCGAGAGCAGATTCGGCGCGGTGGTCCTGTGACCGTAACTCATCCAGAGGTGACTCGTTATTTTATGACGATCCCTGAGGCTGCGCAGCTTGTTCTTCAGGCGGGGACAATGAGTACGGGCGGGGACGTCTTCGTTCTCGATATGGGGGAATCTATTCGCATCGTCGAGCTTGCCCAAAAGATGATTCAGCTGAGCGGACTCACTCTTAAAAATGCTTTCAATCCGGAGGGTGACATCGAGATCGCCTTTGTGGGGCTTCGGCCTGGCGAGAAGCTTTATGAGGAGCTTTTAATCGGGGACAATGTGGAAAAAACGAAGCACCCTCGAATCATGAGGGCGGTTGAGCGTTCGATCCCTTGGCCTGAACTTTCAAATGGCCTTATAGAGCTCAAGAAAATGGCCGGTTCATCTAAAGAGCATGAAATGAAAGACTTCCTGAAAAAGTTTGTGATTGAGTATCGACCGAGCCTTTCGGTGGAGTAAAGCGCATTGGAAAAACCTCGGCTGACAGTTTTTATCGCGGGCGGTGCCGGTCGTCTCGGCTCGGCGGTGGTTGTCGCCTTGCTCGGGGAGGGGCACCGAGTGATTGTCTACGATAATCTGACGGTGGGTACCCGTGAATCTGTTCAAGCTGGCGCCAAGTTTATTTTTGGCGATATCCGTGATCCGCATTTGATTCCTTTGGTTTTCAAAATGGAAAAGGTGGACCTCGTTATTCACTTGGCGAACCTGGGGGAGATAGGGGCTGTTGCCACCGACGCTTTTTCTGTCTACGACGTCAATGTGCTCGGGACATTGAATTTGTTAAGAGCCGCAGTCCGACAGAATATCCGGAAATTCATTGTTATCTCGGGTGAGACTGTCACTTCAGAGAGCCCCTTCGGCTCTTCTCAGATGGCGTGCCAAGAGATTTTGCAGGTGGCTCGCGAGTGTCACGATATCTCTATCGCGACAC
>JAHBUU010000076.1 GCA_019637895.1 Pseudobdellovibrionaceae bacterium
CTGGCAAAAAGACAACCGAAGAAGCTCTCTTTGGTTGGATCGTGAGTGATTTTGGTCTCAATGATGCAATTGAATCAGGACTCGTTAAAACGCCAAGGGTTGTTGTTAGAGACGACGGAATTAAAAATGCGGCAACTTACAAATCAAAGCTCTATCACATTTACGATGAGATCTCAGACAACATTAACCGACCAGCAAAACCACATGAAACATTGCCGGATTTGCTAATTGCTGCTTACAACATTCTCAGCATTGACTGGCTAGAGACTTTCAAATCTTGGACTAAGGCCAAAATACAAGTGCCCCCGGTCATGATTTCAGTTGTTAACCGAACCGAAACGGCTGCGCGAATTAAGCACGCATTTGATACGAACACAATTATGACAAAGGAGCTTTGTGACCCTACAAAAACCCTTCATATCGACAGCAAGGTACTGAAGGAAACCGAAGAGGATATTTTAGAACTAGATGACCAAGCTCCTGATGAAGACTCATCAGAGAAGGATCAAGAAAGCTATTTGCGTAGACAAGTAAACACTGTTGGGCAGATTGGAAAGCCCGGCGAGCAAGTCCGACATATTATTTCTGTAAATATGCTTTCTGAAGGCTGGGACGCTAAAACAGTAACGCACATTCTTGGCCTTCGAGCTTTCTCGAGCCAATTGCTTTGCGAACAGGTTGTAGGACGAGGCTTAAGAAGAACCTCTTACGAGTTGAATAAAGATGGATTACTTGAACCCGAGTATGTGAATGTATTTGGCGTTCCGTTTTCGTTCCTTCCGCATGAAGGTGGCGACGTAGGAGGTGGTCTAAGACCTACACCGCCAAAAACTAGAATTGAACCTTCACGGGATAAAGTTCAATTTGAAATGCATTGGCCAAATGTATTGCGGATAGATCACAAACTTGATTACAGCCTAGAGCTGGATATTAACGATCTGCCTGAACTGGAAATTAAGGCTACTGAGATGCCAACTGAAGCTGAACTTGCCCCCGTGATAGAGGGTAAACCAGATCTAGGTCAAATATCAGAAATTGACCTTAAGAAGTTAATTACAGCGCCAAGAATGCAAACTTTGATTTTTAAGTTTGCTACTCACCTATTGCCTCAGATTGAGGACGAACAAAAATGGAAGGGCGGCAAGCACCAATTGTTCGCTGATCTTGTAGCAATAGTTGAACGTGTATTGAAGTCAGACAAAATTCGAGTTTCTCCTAAAGTTAAAAACGATGACCCAGAGCAAAGAAATCTATATTTGCGGTTAAATATGGATCGCATTGTTCGTCACGTTGCTAAAGGGATTATCAATCAGAATGCCCAAGGATATGAAATTCTCTACAACACAAACGAGCCCATTAGATATACTCGAGACGCCGGCGTGTGGTTCACAAGTAAGCCGCACTATCCTGGCAAGAAGTCACACATCAATTTTTGCGTTTATGATTCAACCTGGGAAGAGCAAGCTTCTCGCCTTTTAGACAAGCTAGATTACATTGAAGCATGGGTTAAGAATGATCACATAGGATTCGAGATTTCCTATCTGTTTAATGGGGCTGTGAAGACCTACCTCCCTGATTTTCTCATTCGCTTTAAAGGCGGCAAGCATCTAGTGCTTGAGATCAAGGGTGTAGAGACAGAACAGGATCGAGAGAAGTGGGCCTATCTTTCCGAGTGGTGTAAGGCCGTTACAGCATCGAAGCGATATGGCGTGTGGGTCTACGATGTGGCCCTAGATCCAAATAATATTGAAGACATTTTGCATAAACACGGTAAGAACTAGGCTGAATTTTATTTGTCCTAATGGTGTGACTGGTGACATTTCTTCTCGTACGAAAGAATACAGTGGCAATAGAATTAGACATTAATTTGGATGAAAATTACCAGTGACAAATTAAACCCACCCAACCTGTCACAAATGAATTCTGCAAACTATTGAATTTACAGAGTGGCCCGTTTCCCAACCTGTCATATTAGGTCGTGCCGTATAAATCCTCTTGTCATTGACAAGTTAAAGCGGAATCATGAGGTGTACTTTGATATGTTTTAGATTGTGACTGTGCCTTGATATAGCTTTTCACTCCATTGGAGAAAGGTATCAACATGTCACAAATAACTTCTCAGGATTCCGTAAATCAAAATAGAAAACTAAAACCAGGGCCCAAAAAGAAAATCGATGGATTGAGCTGCCTTGCTGACATCAAATTAATGATCGAAAATGGTGAGAGGCTGGCTGACATTGCTGCCTACATACAAGACGAGGCCAAAGAATATACTGACGTAAGCCGCAAATCTTTGACTAGAAGTTTGTACCGATACTTCAATGACAGCATTCGTTCCGAGCAAGTGAAAGAACTCCTTCCAGCGACCATGCTGTTACTTAAAGAGAATCTGCAGGAACACATTGATCCAATTCATTCTTTGAACATTCTGCTGGCAATTCAGATTGATAGAATAATGATCGAATATTCGATTGAAAAGAAATTAGGGAAAACAATTAATACAAACACTAAGGCTATAAGCGTGGCCGCAACAATTTCAGATTTGCTGAATAAAGCAACTTCAGATGATCTATCGCGAAGACTAAAGGGCGCATCTCTAGATTCTTCACCGAGCGATACTCTGGACAATATGTCTAAAGTAAGGGAATCATATGCGCAAAAATATGGTGAGGTTGCTGCCAATGTAATCGCGAATCCCGACTCACGAAGAAGAATTTTAAACATAATGGAAAAAATTGAAAAAGCAAACTCCGGCCCACTTTTTGATCTCATTCAAAAAAGGATTCATGAAATTGACCCCTCAAACAGCTCTTTTGGGAAAAACTGATCATCCTTAAAACCATCGCAAAAATAGTTTAGAGGACATTGGAATTACGCCGTTTATCCTATTGGGGCAATTCGCGCTCAATGCGATATTTTAGACTCACAGTTTCCTAAACCCCCGATCTAAATTGGTTCTAATACCCGCTATCAAAATAGAACTCCTTGTCAGATAAATTTATCTAAAATGCCCTCGTTAATTTGATCTAGAAAATTCTTACAAATAACAACACCACAAACCAAATGGAGGTATTCGTGGAAAATAAAAAGACCGTAAATCAAATCAAGCTTCAGGGCTTAACCGACTCGCAACTGATTGAGCGAATCCAAAAAGCACCTCAAAAAATTGAGGACAAAAAGTCTAGGCTCACAGCAAAAATAAAAGAACTTGAGCAACAGATTGCGGATTACACAAAATACCGCAATGACGATTTGGCCGCGTGCAAAAAGATTCTTGAGGAACGTCAAAAATCAAAGGCGGCACTGCCTGGTGGTGTAACTGACGTGACCCCTTCCAATTAATCCACCCCCAGACGTAGTATTTGAGGGTGAAAAAGAAAGGGTAAGGGCCATGGCCAAAGGAAAAAAGCACACGCCAGAGGCAATCGTAAAGATCCTCAGGGACATCGAAATCGAGCAAGGACGAGGGGCAAGCCAGGAAGAGGCTTGCAAGAAATCCAGCATCACTCTTCAGACTTTTTATCGCTGGAGAAAAGAGTTCGGTGGTCTTCAGATCGACCAAGCACGACGCCTGAAGGAGCTCGAAAATGAGAATCTCAAACTCAAGAAACTCGTCGCAGACCTTGCTCTTGATAATTCCATCCTGAAAGAAGTGAACAAGGGAAACTTCTAAGCCCGTCGAGAAGGCGCGAAGCAGTCGAGTTTACGATCGAAAGATTCGGCATCTCGGAGCGACGGGCGTGCAGGCTCTTAGGTCAGAACCGCAGGACTCAGCGCTACACGGTTCAGTTCTCACCAGAAGAGGATCGTTTAACGAGAGACATCATTGAGCTTGCGAGCACTCATGGACGATATGGCTACCGGAGGGTCACAGCTCTTCTAAGAGATGCGGGCTGGAGAGTGAACCGGAAGCGAGTTCAGAGGATCTGGAAACTGCATGGGCTGAAGGTCCCAGGCAAACAGAAGAAAAGAGCGAGGCTTTGGGATCAGGGGCACTCGTGCATCCGGCTACGCCCGGAACGAAAGAACCACGTCTGGTCCTATGACTTCGTGATGGATCGAACCAGAAACGGGAGACCTTTTCGGATGTTCAACGTTATCGATGAGTTCACGAGAGAGAGTCTTGCGATCAAGGTGGGAAGGAGACTTCGATCAGAAGATGTGATCGACACCTTGGGGAAGCTTTTTGTTGAGCGCGGGGTTCTGGAGCATGTGAGATCGGACAATGGGTCAGAGTTTATCGCAAGTGCGGTGAGGGCCTGGTTTAAGAAGCTTAAAGTTCAGCCACTTTTTATCACTCCCGGCTCTCCGTGGGAGAATGGCTACATTGAATCATTTAATGGAAAACTCAGAGACGAGCTTCTGAATGGAGAAGTTTTTAACACACTGAAGGAAGCAGAGATCATGATCGAGAGATGGCGAAGGCACTACAACACAAAAAGACCGCACAGCTCGCTTGGATACAAACCACCGGCTCCGGAAACTTTTGCACCCACTTCGAAGCATCTTGAGGTCCGACTAGTCGCAGTGTAACTGGGATAACAACTGGGGTCTCGTCACCCAATCAACAAAACAAAAGCTGTTGCCTACGCAAGGGTCAGCACACTGCTAGGACAAGACCCCGAACATCAGCTTTCGACCATTCGCAAGTTCGCTCAGGCGCGTGATTTTGAATTGGTCAGGGAGTTTTTTGATCTTGGTATCTCCGGCAGCAAGGAGCGAAGACCAGCCCTTGATGAAATGGTTCGTGAAGCTCGTCAGGGTAAGTTCAAGGTGATTGTGATTGTTGGTATAGATCGTCTTGCGCGTGATACCCGGCATCTCCTGAATTTGGTCTCTGAACTGCACCATGTGGGTGTTTCGGTGATTAGCCTCAGAGAGAACATTGATTTCACAACACCCATGGGTCAAGCAGCTCTTGCGATTTTTGGGGCCATGGCTTCTCTTGAGAGGTCATTGATTTCTGAACGCATACGAACAGCACTCGCTGCAAAGAAGCTCGCTGCCGAGCGCGCTGGCAGTAACTGGCGGTGTGGACGGCCCTCAGGACTGACCAAAGAAAAGGAAGCCGAGATTTTACGCCTTCATGCAAAGGGCTTATCCGTTCGTGCGATCGCAAGGCGAGTGAGTTTAGGCAAGACCACTGTGCACAGATTCTTGCTGTCCTCAAACCCTGAAAAAATTGAGGGCGATAAGTGATTGAAATCATTCGATACAGATTTTTGTTTTTGAGTGGAACTAAAGAGATGAATTTGGGACATAGGAGGAAAGAGCAATGGAAGATTTAGATATTCTTTTTGAAGACGACCTTGAAGGTGACTTCATTGACCTGGTGGTTCGGAATTGGCCGCGAGAGATGTTTATCTTGAGTGCCACGGCAATGCTAGGTGATTCATGGCCTGAGGACGGCGAGCTAATCTTAAAAGAACACGCACCAGAGTTAGTTGAAGTGTTCAACAGCAATTACAGGAATCCAAAGTCTGAGGTTTAGTATCGTGCACTATGTACTGCTCGATCACCGTTTTTGATCTGAACAGACGTTTGTGCGAGCACCAAACTCTGACCACCCCAGTAGGGAAGACGCTTCCCTGATTTCACTTCCAGTTCCCGAATCAGCTTATTGAATTGATCAAAGGCTTTATTGGAAGCCTCAACCCATCTCATAACTGCATTTGCTTGACGCTCATGTGATCGCGAGAACGGGCCATCGTATCGCTTATCGCCAACCTGAAGGGACAAGAAGTAGAAGCGTCGGTAGATGATGAACTGAAAAATCGCTGACTCCAGCCTCAGGATGTCGGTCTTGGCTTTGACCTCAAGTTCTCCGGCAAGTTCAAGCACGAGAGTTTTAATGTGCTGTTCAAAATCAGCATTTTCACCAGAGCCCTTTCCGAGTTCAAAGAGTCGCTCAAGAAACTTAAAATCAAGTTCAGACACAGCCCGATCTTTGGCTTTCTCTGCCATTGCGTGGGAAGGAGCTGAGATCGCTGTGAGCCCTTCGGCACGAAGGAGTTTGCGAACTGTGTTTCGGCTGCAACCTGTTTCACGAACGACGGCCTTGATCGAACCGACCTCGATAAAAATCTGACGGATTGTTGCCCGTAAGGATTGGTCCAGACCCTTCGACATATAAACCTCCTCATAATGACCCCAGGGGGTCACACCCTGTTTCGGAGACGTAAGGAAATTCAGCTCTTTAGTGTGCTCGACTTACCGCCAGGGTCTTGACGGTTCATGAGCCTGGGCCGCGGGAGATTTGGACTTAACTAACATCGCGAAAAGACCGAAGAAAAGTTGTTTGAGAATTAGAAAAAAGGATCACCCATGAGTACACCGTCTATGTTCGACAGCACTAAAGATTTGCTTGAAACATACTTAGCCCAAATTAAACGTGGCGAACTTCAACTACCTGATTTCCAGAGGGGATGGGTTTGGGATGACGAGCATATTCGTGAGCTACTTGCGAGTGTGTGCTCTGGTTACCCAGTGGGCGCGGTTATGCTACTAGAAACTGGGAATAAAGAAGTGAAATTTAAAACACGTCCTGTTGAGGGAGTTAATTTACAACAGGTTCCTGAACCTGAACAACTAGTGCTCGATGGTCAACAACGACTGACATCTTTATTCCAATCAACTTATCAGCCAAACCCTGTAAATACGATTGATAGCAAAAAGTATTCGATCAAAAGGTTTTACTACGTCGATATAGACAAAGCACTCGACAGCGCGAATGACCGCTATGAAACCATTGTGAGTATCAGTGAGACGAAACAAAAGAAAAATTTTCGTGGAGAAATTATTGAGGACTACTCAACACCAGAAGCCGAGTTCAAGGCTGGACTATTTCCCCTCAATCAGGTTTTCGACTGCTCGAATTGGCGGATGGCTTACAACTCGTATTGGAATCATGCTCCAGAAAAAGTGAGAAAGTTCGACGAGTTTGAAAAGGTCATCATCAACAAATTTAAGCAATATCATTTGCCTGTTATAACGATTTCAAAGAAGGCTCCAAAAGAGGCCATTTGCCAGGTGTTCGAGAAAGTAAATACGGGTGGTGTTGCCCTCAATGTATTCGAGCTACTCACTGCTACATTCGCTGCTGATGATTTTAATCTTCGCGATGATTGGGCTATTCGTGAGGCCAAATTGAAGAAGCATCGTACTCTAGCTGAAATCAAGAACACAGAATTTCTTCAGTCTTTGACCCTTCTGACAAGTTACCATCTCAAAAAAGTGCGATCCGAAGCCGCGATTACCTGTAAGAAAAAGGATGTCCTTCGTCTTTCACTAGAGGATTACAAAAGGTCTGCTGATGCTATCTCATTTGGCTATGACGAGGCAGCTAAGTTTCTACACCAGATCGGAATTTTCAACTCGAAAGACCTTCCATACAGTGCACAGCTCGTCCCAATGGCTGCCGTGTTTGCCGTGATAGATAAGAAGATCAATCAGGATGCCGTAAGGCAAAAAATTTCCCGATGGTTCTGGTGTGGCGTATTTGGCGAGCTGTACGGAGGCGCAAACGAAACGAGATTCGCCAAGGACCTACCCGAGTTACTTGGCTGGATTGACGGCGGCTCAGAACCCTCGACGGTTTCTGAATCGAGTTTCAATGCTTCAAGATTGTGGAGCCTGCGAACCAGAAACAGCGCAGCCTACAAGGGGCTTTCCGCACTATTGATTGTGGATAGATGCCTGGATTTCATGTCTGGCAAACCCATTGACCATCAGATTCATTATGACGAAAACATCGATATTCATCATATCTTTCCAAGGAAGTATTGCGAGTCTGTGAACATACCTCCAGCAAGATACAATTCGATTATCAACAAGACACCGATCGCCGCCGCTACCAACCGCAGCATTGGAGGGAAGGCCCCTAGTAAATATCTTGAAACACTCAAGAAAAGATATGCCCTAGAGGATGGAAGAATGATCGAGATATTACGAACGCACGTTATAGATAAGGCGCATCTGGATCGAGATGATTTTGACTCATTCACACGTAGCCGGATGGAGGGGCTTATCAAGCGCATCGAGAACGCCATCGGAAAAAGTATTGTTAGAGATGATGATAGCTCGCCCCTAGAACCTTTGGATTCTAATGATTATGCTGACTCTGAGGTTCAAGATGAGGCCTGAACTGAGAAGACTATTTCGTGATGTCATCATTGTATCTTTGATTGTTGTTCCGCTCTATATGCAGTTGTCTGGAAAGAGACAGGTTCAAAGGTTAGAAATAAAAACTGCCAACGAAAGAATCGAGAAGATTGACAATGTTCTCTTTCAGTTTCGTTCGACCGCTGCGCCTTCAGTCGCGGAGCTTTCGAGGTTCAAATCAAGTTATACGAACACTTGGCCCCAGGGGCAGGCCCCAAGCCTCTTGGCCGTGGATGCTCTTTCAGCTCCTAATCAAACGGCTCCTGATTCCGTTAAGTTGCTGGAAGCTAGAGCAGAGCTGCTTGAGGAGAAGGTTGGACAGGTTATGTCCAAGGTGGAAGCTCTGGAGAACTCACAGTGGCCCCCTTGGATCATTGCAATACTAATTCCAATGTTGTTGGTTGTATTGAATCCCGTACTTAATGACCTGGGTCTTTTGCTGCAGAGCTATTTACGCAGCTTGGCCAAAGAAGCTCGCGAGCAGGATGTACCGACAAAGGAAGATTAGCATTTTGACCCGCATAAGATGCAGGTGACGGGTGTACCGTCGGTGTGCTAAAAATGTTTACGTTAGGCAAATTGAAGAGTTAGGTTGGAAATTCCGCCTCCACCACTTTTTTGAACGAAAATTCGTCCGAAGTTCGTCCACCAGCTCAAATATAAAAGGAGCTGGTGGCAAATCTGCTTGTGCGTCTGATGTTGCTCCGCCTATTGAGTCGGCGGGAGTCGAACAGAGTCAGACTTCTACGCCTACCTAGAAGAGAGTCTCTTTCGCAGAATTAAGAGCATCGCAATCGCAGCAGCGACCGTGCCACATACTTTCAACCAATCCAGGCCGTGCAGGGGCGTTAAATGAAGCGGCTCTGCGAACCACTTAGTTTGGATGAGTAACACGGAGGACAGAACCGATGCGGCAGCGATGATGTTCGCCGTTCGCGAAGTTCCCTTAGTTAAAAAAACCGCGAGACCCGCGCTCCAAAGTGAAAGAAGGGCCAACACCTTGGCTCGTCCATGATTGGTGTCAGAGCTTTCCGAAAGTCCCGTCACGAATGAAATGATGAGTGCGGTCGTTACAGCCAGTCCGACAATTAATACACGTAGAGTATCTATCTTATCGAAAAATGAGACTCGCCGTTCAGGCGCGCCATCGTTCTCGGAAGTAGCTGCCTGCTGGAATGCAAATAGCGCCGTAGGATGGATTATCAACTCTAACCAAACAACGTGTGCTGGCAGATAAAGGAGCGGATAGCCCATAAGAGGAATAACCGCCGCCGACAAGACCAATGGAATATGGAACAGCAAGAGGTACTCGAAGCTCAGGCGCAGATTCGAGAAAAGCTGGCGGCCCTCCCGAATCGCGTTCACGATCGTACTGAAGTTATCGTCGCCGAGAATAATGGAAGAGACTTCTTTTGCGCTCCTCGATCCTCTGACTCCCATCGCGATGCCAATGTCCGCAGCCTTTAGGGCCGGAACATCGTTCACTCCGTCCCCCGTCACAGCGACAAGTTCGCCGAACGATGACTTTAGAGCTACGACGACCGAAGTTTTGAATGGGATTGCAGCGCTGACAACATCCGCACCCCGGAATTCGGGGTTTGCCAGGCAATCCGCCTCAAACTTTCAGGATCAGCTTCCGCTGAGATCACGATGGGCTGCCCGCTTCCCAGCCCGACATCTTTGCGATTGCAGCTGCCGTTTGAGGTGATCGCCGGTAATCATCAAAACTTTGATTCCATTTTCCCGCAATACTCGATCGCAGGGCGAACCTCCGGGGCGCGCCGGGTCTTCGAAAACAGAAGACCCGCGAACTGAAAACCCGGAGTCCGGCTCTTTTCCGTCTCGCCAGCTCAGCTGCCGACACTTCACCCGATTTCCGACGGCTAAGCTTATGCCCCTCCACTTTGCCCAATTCCGAAGTTCGGTCTAGCCCTTATTTTTCTCCTCGCTCCGAAAGTGCCGATTTCGACAAGATCGTTTCCAGCGACCTTTCATTGCGCAAAATGCGCTGCCTTGATTTTCGGCGAAGGCTGTTTCCTCTTACGGTCTTCGTGAACGGAATCACGCTCGTCCGCGACGGAATTTTGAGTCTCTTTCCCTGATGAGGCAAAAATCGCCTGGTCAACTGGATCCCAGTGCCTTCATGGTTCGATGCCGCGCCAGCATGAGAAAGGACTTCTGATTCCGAAAGTGGGTTCGCAGCATCGATATGGGTCAGCTTGAGTTGGCCCGCCGTAATCGTTCCTGTTTTGTCGGTACAGATCCGGGTGATTCGCCCGATATTCTCGACTGAGACTGCGCGCCGAACTAAGGCTCCTCGTTTCGCTAGCCGGTAAACACCGACACCAAGGAAGAATGAGAAAACGACAGGAAATTCCTCCGGGATTGCGGCTACGGCGAGAGTCGCGGCGCTTAAGAGCGCATCCAGCCATCCATGCCCCTGGTAAACTCGGATCGCTGCGAGAATTAGGCAGAACGCGGCCGCGGCGTATATGAGCCCTTTCGTTAACTTCGCGATCGAGTGCTGGAGGGCGGTGCGCTCGTGGGTGATGGCGGAAACTGACTGGACGATTTCGCCATAGGAGGTCTCTTTTCCCGTGAACAGAATGCGGAGCAGACCGTTTCCAGTAAGGACCCGCGTTCCGGCAAAGCCCAGCGATTCGGAGTCTACGAGGACCTCATGCGCGGCTCGAAAAGCATCAAATGGAATCGTTCTTTTGGTGATCGGAAACGCTTCTCCCGTCAGCACCGACTCGTCCACCTGGAGCGATTCAACGGTCTCCCAGAATCCATCCGCAGGTAAAAAATGATCCTCTGAATTCAAAACGACCAGATCGCCAGGCACGATATCGTGCGAATCAATTCGCAGGCGCTTCCCCTCACGGATAACCAGAGCCTCCGCAGTTAGTTGGCCCTTGAGGGAGGCGGTTGATGCCTGCGTTCGCCAGTGGAGAAAGGCATCCATGAAAAGCAAAGGAATGGTCGCCAGGAAAAGAATGATCGCATCCTGACGATCACCCACGAAAAAGAAGGCCGTGCCGATGCCAACCAGGAACCAGATCATCGGGTCCTTGATGGTATCCAGTAAAAGCTCGAGCCAGGGGTTGCCGGTGCGCTCGACAATTGCGTTCGGCCCGAAGCGTGAACGCTGCGATGCCACTTCAGCACCGCTCAGGCCAGCTGATCCGTCGCTCAATTTGTTTAAATTCTCAAGAGAGATTTTCTTTTTCACGGCCTTCTCTCTCTTCTCTGGGGCCCAAAAGATCTTCCAGAAAAAATGCCGCGAGCTCCGAGCGGCCGGACAGGCCCGATTTCTCGTAGATGGCGGTGGATTGCGCTCGCGCGGTCTTTTCTGATGTCTTTCGGATCTCCGCGATCTCTTTAAGGCTCAACCCTTTCAAGAGAAGAAAGGCGACTTCTTTCTCGGAGATCGTCAGTTTCCAAGACGTCAGTTGCCTCTCGATCTCTTGGGAGAGGCCTTCAATGTGGGCCCTCGCTTGTTTTCGCCACTGTTCGGCCTCCGCTTCGAGGTTGCTCGATTTGAGAACTTCAGCAGCCAAGGATCGCTTTAGCGCGAACGAGCCTCGCAGTAGGAAGACGACGCCTGCGAGCGCTGCCAGCGCGACGAACCCTTCCGAAGCCAGATGCCACCAAGGAGCGCCCTCACTAGAGTCTGTGATGAGGTCGGTTCCGACAAAGATGGCGGTTCCCAGGAGGATCGTTATAATAACCCAGCGTTCTCGGTTGTTCATGCAGGCGCCTTTCTAGTCGTCGTCATCCTCGTGCTCGGCGCCTTCCTTCGCGTTTCCGTGATGTTCCGCGGACTCGTTCTCTCCTAGTTGGAGTTTCACACCAAAGACGCTGGTCGTTGCCTGAGCGGCATCGTAGTTCTTATAGATGTGAAAGGCAAATAGGCCAATGATTCCCGCCATTCCCATAGCAACCAATCGGTGGGAACTCGCTATCGGTGACGCTCCCTCTTTGTTGTTTTTCATTCCATGAATCATACTGAGGGCGACTCCATCTCGGTGACGAAGGCTATGCAGAACGACGCCTGCAACGTGCGCAACCGCGACAAAAGCGAAGGCGTTTGCCATCAGCTCATGGATGTCTTCAAAAGCCTCTTTTTGACCGGCCCCCATTAAGTAGCCAGTTATACCCAGCCCAACCGCGAGACCAATCATTACGATCGCCGCCCAGGCTGAAGCTGGATTGTGTGCGAAGTACGTTCGCCCTTTCGTGCTTAAGATTTCGCGGAAGTACTCGATTAGCCGCAAGGGGTTCAGTGGGAAAGCTGAAAGGCGGGCATAACGAGGTCCAATTATCCCCCAGATTATGCGGAGTGTTGTTGCGGCGAACAAAATTAATCCCAGCAGCATGTGCTGAGAAAACCAGGTTGATTCGTCATCGGTCAGCTTTGCGATCGCAAAGGCGGCGATGAATAGTCCGGCAAAAAGCCAGTGAAAGAGTCGTGTAGGTAGATCGTAAACTTTTGCTTTGTCCATGGGGCCTCCCTTTACATGTCTCAATAATGGGTTTGACCCAGGGATTTGGCTATGGGGCAAACGTCCAATGCCAAGTAAAAACAATGGCTTAAGGCTTATGCCCAATGGCCAAGTCGAGACTTCGGAAGCATTTTTAGTGGAAGGGCAACGGTGCCCCAATCAACCAAGGAGTATTCTATGAGAATCGTAACAATGTTGACCGCCCTGCCGCTTTTGCTGAGTGCCCCGGCATTCGCCAAAAAGTCCTGCACGGAGGAGCCCAAATCCAAGTGGATGACTGAGGAGGCCTTTAAGAAGAAGGTCACGGACGAGGGTTATAAGATCAGAAAGTTCAAGCAACCTGGCACGTGCTACGAAATCTACGGAACTGACAAAGACGGAAACGATGTCGAGATCTATTTCAACCCCGTGGACGGCAGCATCGCGAAGAAAAAGTGAAATCGAATGCGGGGGGCTATGGCCCCCCCCCCCGCCGTTCTCCTGAGGAGGGAGCAATATGCTGATAACGACTTTTTTGGGTGTGTTTGGAATCTGGGTGACTTTTCTGACCGCGATTCGGATTTCTCTTGAAGGTGGTTGGAAACGCAGAAGAGGGGGCGAAGTGCGGCGGTGATCCGCGCTTTTGCGTTTGATATTGCTCTGTTCGCGAGGCGGCGGGAGCGGAACGCTTTTTTTACGCACCTTGTTTAGGCCCCAAGATCAATCGGCAAGCGGCTGCCAACCAGGATGGTCAAAATATTTCGGGTAGAGCTGAAGAGCATCGATAATTTTAATTGCTCCCGCCCTGCGGTCTTGAATCGATTCGGCGCTTTTCATCTGCTGATTCCCACCTAGAATCTGCGACAGAACCAAGTGAAGTTGCGCATCGGCTTTCGGGCTGAGCTTGCAGTTTTTGAAAATGGAATTCGTATGGGTGGAGATCTTCTCGGAGAGCTCGGCGTATTGAGGCTTCTTCAGCCTGCTGGCATGAATTTCGCCAAGCCTTGACGCCATGGCATCTCTGATTCCGGCCATGCCTTTCCTTAAAGGCGCATCCGTCTCCCATTTTTTCTCGGATTCCAGTTGCAGCGCACCGCTGCCGTGGGCGTTGTGATCGTGTTTTTCCTCGGCAAGCAGCGGGAACGAAGTAGTCGCCATAAATGCCAAAACGAACAAAGATTTTTTCATAGATACCTCAATGTTTT
>JAHBUU010000077.1 GCA_019637895.1 Pseudobdellovibrionaceae bacterium
GGTGTCACCGTCACCTCCAAAACAAAGAACATGCGCAAGGCACTCCGGGCGCAAATCGACGTGGACATCAAATCCAATCATGGTTTGGTTCGCACGAAGGAAAGCATCGATTGGGATAAATCGCATGGAACTCGAATCGAGTTTCTGATGGACGGTCGTATCCAGTTGAACGGCGACGGTGGTCTGGTGACTTATGTCGAAGGCACCGTACTCGTGAATCCGCATCTCACAATCTCTTACAAGCTGGCCGAGAACGACTGGGTCAAAATCGATCGCGTGACCAATCAGTCGCCCGATGTTCCCGAAGCGACACTTCCGCATCCTCATACCTTCAAGCTGGGTGAGTTCATCACGCATGCGACTCTTTACGGGAAAATCTCTCTGGGGAAATTCCTGCGGACGGGATTCTCGCGGATTTCCGAGCAGTCGCTGAAGGATTTCACCAAGCACGGAATGCCGAAAAATCTGTTGGATAAGTCGGTTTCCTCTTTGTCGGAATCGGATTTCAAAACTGCGTTTCAGGCTGTTCAAAACACCGAGTTGATGGCGCCGAGCACCCGGTCCGTTTTGACGGTCGGAGAAGAGGCCTTGTCGAAATCCATTCAGCGTCTGGGTGAAACGGACTTTTTTGCGGTCGTCACTCGGAAGCCACGTATTTGTGACTTCAAGCCGGTCGTCGTCGAAGTGGCTTTGGCGCGGTTCCAGGGGCGCAGCGATGGGGATACTCCTGTTCAGCTTTTGCGTTTCGCCAACCGGGTTCCCTTGCAGTTCGATAAATCGGGTTGTGCGATCACATGGGCGATTGAGTCGGTGAACTGGAAATCCTATGGATTGCAGCAGCCGAAAGACTCTTTGCCACTGGGACCTTATGTCTTTGCGGTCTCGGTCGTTTCTCCGTTCATCAAATTCAAGAACGCCTCCAAGGAAACGATCGATGCTTCGGAAGAACTCGTTTCCGAGATCCGGTTGGCCTTGATCCAGGCGGGTCAGAAGCTGTCCCGTCACATCAAAAAAGAATTCAAAGAAGCGGATCTCGAAAGAAAGCTTCAGCACATCGAGCAGTTCGGTCCGATTTTGGTCGAAAAGCTTGCCGATATCGTCGGAGCTCCGGCGGCACGCAAGCTGAGAGCGGAAGAGGGTCTCAAAAAGATTCTGGGACGCGATTCGAAAACCGCGATCGAGGAACTGGAAGTGGCCGAGCAACGTTTGGCTCAGCAAAAAGCCCGTGAGGTTCGCCTCATCGGTGGAGATGACGAGGACATGACAGCAGACGCGGGTGAAGCTGCAGCGGGTCCGGCGGGAACTCAGAAGAAAGCCACGGCGAAAGCCACTGAGAAAAAGACAACCGCCAAGACGACCGCGAAAACGACCGGAAAGAAAGCATAGGGGCGCGAGATGGCTGGTTTGACAAGAATTCGTGAGCTGAAAATCAACATTCCGAAAGAGGCCAAGGCCCTGGCGGAAAAAATGTTGAAGGACCTTGAGAACTCGAAACGTCCTTATCTGGAGGCGGTAAAAACCTCTTTGGATAACTCGTTCTACAATTCAAAGGTCGGCTATCTGACTCCTGGTGATAAAGTTGTCCGGACCGAGCTGAACGTGTCCTCGGTTCAGAAGCTGGCGCGCGTGGTGTTCATGCTGGAAATCCTGCTCGGTAACCTGAACACGGGTTCGGTCAACACCAAGCGTGAACTCTATTATATGTGTAAGGGTTTGATCCGCGGGAACAAGCGCTACAAACCTTTGGATTTCGAAGATCAGAGCGAGTCCGATTCGATCATCGATTTCATCGGTGACATGATGAAAGTCTATCGTGAAGAGCTGAACTGCTTTGCGAACGATCGTGGTGGCCAGACTTACTCGAATCAATTGATCGTCGAAGAAACCATGCCGGATGGCTCGAAAGCGACGATTGATCTGTCGACACTCGGGACATCGCCATTCATGCCGAAAAACCGTCCACAGTCTCTGCGCCTGCGGACCCGTAAAAAGATCGATTTCGCACTCGTCATCGAGTCCGAAGGTACGGCGAATACTCTGCACACCATGGGCTTCACTCGTCGGAACAACTGCATTCTGATCGGTGCTCAAGGGGTCCCAAGTAACGGTGTTCGCGGTTGGTGCAAACTTATCCAGGAAGAGCTGAGCGTTCCCATGTACTTCTTCGGAGACTTGGATGCGTACACCATGCAGAACATCTTCCGAACTCTGAAGGCCGGTTCTGCGGCCTCTTTGATTCGGAACTCCGACTTCTCGGCGCCGGACGTGAAATTCCTCGGAGTTTTGCCGGAGGACGTGAAACGCTATGAACTGCCTTTTTACACCGTCAGAGAATCCGATCCGGCTGAAGCCCGTGCTTTGAAAAAAGCGAAAGACGCTTTAGAAAACGATCCTTTCTTCCTCGATAAAAAGAATAAAGGCCTTTCGGACATTCTCCGTTGGTTGATCAAAGAGAAGATTCGTTGCGAGCAGCAGTCCTACTTCTCGGTCGATCCGAAGGATCCAATCAAGACCGAGAAGATCATTCTCGAGAAAATCAAACGCGGCGCCTATATTTAAGACGCTTGAGTCTCGGTTCCGCGGACAGAGAGTCTTGGGCCGGGCGGAGTTTGAAGCGCGTTTTGAAAAGAAAAAAGCCTGAAGTGTTTTACTTCAGGCTTTTTTCTTTTCATAAGGACCCTGTTTCAGATCTTGTTGTACAAGGCCTGGTTCAGGCCGTTCATTCACTTCAGCTGATTGGTCAGCGGATTGGCTTGATAAGAGTTGCCCTTGAAGGCGGCTGGGGTGCCCTTCATGATCTGATCCACCCAGTAGGCCAGGAATGCCGGTTGTGATTCCGGGACCTTGTGTTCTGAGAACATGACAAGAACGCGACTGGCGCGAGCTTGGGTGGGGACGGCTTTCCAGAATTTATCGAGCATGGCGACAGGGATGTATTGATCGGCAGCCGCCATCACCAGATGAGTGGATCGTGGTGGAAAGAATTTGGCCGCTTTGTAGAAGTCGAATTTGCGGATGCCTTGGACCAGTTGGAAAATCCCTTCAGGTTTCAGGGGAAATTCGAGCGTCGATGGTTCGACGATTGGGTTCACCGTATAGATCTGTTGTCTGAGCAGGAAACCATAAAGCTCGTCGTCGGTGGCCGTGTTCCACGGTTGCGCCAAACGAATCGCATCGATCTGTGCCTTGATTGTTCGATCCGCGTTCGCCACCGGTTCGGTGTAAGGAGCGACCAGGATCAGGTTCTGCACTCGTTGCGGATAGAACCGAGCAAAGGCCATGCTGAGGCCGCCACCGTAGGAAAGACCGAGCAGATGCAGTTTTCCACGCAGGCCCATTTTCAGAGTCAGCTCATGCAGATCGTGGGCTTGCTCTTCGATTGGAAACGAGGCGCGTGGAAATCCGTCACGCAGAAGCGTTTGTCCCATGCCGCGCGGATCGAAGCGAAGGATGTTGTAGCCATAAGGTTTCAACATCGCCGAAAACAACGTCCAATATTTCGTGTGATAGGTCAGACCGTTGACCAGCACGAGAGTCGGTTTGGACGGATCGTTGATTCTGAGTTCAGTGTACAAGGAAACACCGGGCCGGATTTGCACGAAGCCGGTGAAATCTTTCGCTTGCGCAAAGGCGGTGGCCTTAAACAATAAAAGTGTAGCAATTAGAGTAAATACTCGAAATGTCAAGGTAACCCCCTCTTGATCTTCGAGAGTTGTACGTCGAGGAAGAGGGATGGGCAAATGGAAGATTCCGGAACCGAGAGAAATGCATTTTCTGTGGCTTGTTCAGCCCTGATTCCCGGCTTATTTCGAGATGACCGAAGTTTCTGCTGATGGGTCGGAGCGAAGAGTTGTGATTCCTTCCTGAATCCAATCCAGGAATGGTTCCACCAGAATGGCCACGGAATGGCGGCGACACCAATCGGGAGTGCTGAGCGAAACATCGGTGACACTTGAGGAAACGGCGATCACGACAGAGCGATCGTTTTCAGAAATGAAATGCGGTCCGCCCGAATCACCTTTGCAAAAACCTTTTCCCTTGGACTGATCGTAGCGAAGCTGGGCATTCGTCACGGTTCCTTGAGCATCGACCCATCTCAGCGGCATTTTTGAATCGTCTTCTTCAGCCTCGTTTTCCGAAGCCTGAGTGCTGAACAGACGGTTCATATAATTTTCTGCTCCGTAGCCGTAGATCCGAGTGAGCAGAGAAGCCCCTTGATCGAAGGAGTGTGTGGGCAAAGAGGCTGGGCGCAAGGGTGAGGACACTTGCTTTTCCAGCAGGATCAAAGCGATGTCCGCGAAAGGATCCGCATGTGTGGTTCCCGTTGAATCCCTGCGTACGTTTTCGTTGTATCCTTTGTGGCCGAGAGCTTGCTTGATTTCGTAGTGTTCTCCGGTCTGCGAGAAGAAGGCCGTGCCCGAGATTCTGACCGTGGCAAAGGGGTTTTTCTCGGACGCAAGCAGGCAGTGGGCGGCCGTCAGAATCAGATCTTTGTCGATCAGTGTTCCCGTGCAAAATGAAGTTTCAGTTTTGGATCCCTGAAGAGAGAACACCGAGATTTTCAAATCCAAGGCGGCGACGCTCCAGTAAGCCGGATCGGATTTTTCACGGGTGGCTTTCCCGCCCACGATGCCAGCGATGCGGCCATCGCCAGGGGCGAGTTCGTTCGGAACCGAAGAGCCTTGGCAAGCGACCAAGGCAAGACAGCTGGTCAGGGTCAAAACGAGTCCGAGCGATTTCATGGGTTCTCCTGAGTTCTTTCGAGGAGCAAAAAGGGGACCTTTTCCCTGAAGTTTTAATTGGTTTGGGTCCGGGAAAAGGCGGCCCTTGGCCCCAAGACGGCGGCATTGACCAAGACTTCGACATTCTTGGGGCGCCCAAACGTGAATAAGACCCCTTTTCCGGGCCTTGTCCTTGCACCAGGAGGAACGACCAGGAAAGGAAGTCATCATGAGAGTGTCGGTGATCATCAACTCGAAAGCTGGGTCCGTGGACGAAGCCTTGATCCGTGAAAAGATCCAAGAGGCCTTGTTCCGTTGTGATCTCCGTTTCGTTTCGCCGAAGAACCTTGATGAGTTGGAGCGTTTCGCCGCCGAAGAAATCGGCGTTTCCGGCTATTTCATGATCTGTGGCGGAGATGGGACGATCAATCGCACCTTACAGAGTCTTGTACGGATGGCCGCTGGTGCTGAACTCCCGCCGATCTGTCTGATTCGCTCGGGGACTGCGAACGATCTCGCGGCCCAGCTGGGGATCAGTCGCAAGATCGAAAAAGCCGCCCGCTGTCTGCTCGAGGGCGGAATCAAAAAAATTGATCTGATTGAAATCGAAACCGATACCGGTGAAAAAACCGTGATGATCACCAATGGTGGTGTTGGCATTCCTGCCATTATTGCAGG
This sequence comes from Pseudobdellovibrionaceae bacterium, assembly GCA_019637895.1. Taxonomy (GTDB): domain Bacteria; phylum Bdellovibrionota; class Bdellovibrionia; order Bdellovibrionales; family Bdellovibrionaceae; genus JAHBUV01. Next base: position 5,400 of record JAHBUU010000077.1, read on the forward strand.
TGAGGCGAACCGTTTCCGGCAGATGCTGAAAGACTCGTCCCAGAATGGCAAGTTGCCTTGGGCCTTTCGCTTCTTGGCGAAGCAATCGGATGGGGTCGTCAAAAAGATGGGCTCTGGCGTCTATATGATGATGGTGGCGGAAGCCCTTCGCCAATGGACGCCGATGGACTGGGAAGTCGAGTTGGAACTCCCTGGACGAGAACCTTTCGCGACGAAAGCCTCTTGTATCCTGGTGAACAATCAACCTCGCATCGGCAGCTCGATGACGCCAGCTCCGTTTACTTCCAACACCGATGGGTTGATGAATGTTCTCGTGACAGAAGCTCACACGCTCAAAGATCAGCTCAAGGCGGTGATGAGTCTTCGACGGGGCCGTCCCCATGAGCTTTCCCTGAATCAATCCTATGAAGTCTCGGAGCTGCGATTGCGCAGCAAGGAAGGGCGTCGACCTTTGACCTTTTTTGGTGACGGCGAAATCCTTTTGAAAGATGCACGTGAGATCCGCGTGCGCTGTATTCATCAAGGACTGGCCGTTGTCGTTGGGCAGGAGTGTTGATGACTCGTCCCCGCATTCTTGTCACCGGAGGAACTGGGTTTCTGGGAAGGCAGGTTGTTCCTCTGCTGCGGCAGAGTTGCGACGTCGATGTGCTTTCTCGCTCTGGTTCTTCCGAGATCAAAGGTGACCTGACTCAGTGGAATGCCGGGATCGACGCTGTTGGCTCTTTGAAGGGGCGTTATCAGGCTTTTTTGCATCTGGCCGGTCTTTATGATCTTCGGGCTTCTCAGACCGAGTGCTATCTTCATAATGTCGTGGCGACCAATCAGGCTCTCAGGCTTTGTCAGCGTTTAGAAATTCCCGTTTTTTTGAACACCAGCAGTGTTGCGGCCGCGATCAATGTCGACGCCGAGAAGGTCAATCCGTTCCAGGTCAATCTGAACGCCGCTTTTCCTGACGCCTATTCGGAAAGCAAGGCGATTGCGGAAAAGTTGATTCAGACTTGGGAGGGCGGTCCTCGGTTGAAAATCAATCTGCGTCCGGGTGTCCTGGTTGGGGACGAGAGTCGTGGAGAGATCGAAAGAATCGACGGTCCTTATTATGCCCCCATTGCCGTTGGAAAACTGAAAAAGGTTCTCGAGTCGATTCCAGGCCCCTTGATTCTGCCCGGAGACGAAGCACGCCGACTGCCCTTGGTTCCTGTCGATGCCTGTGCGAGAGCCATCGTTAAAATCATTCAGGCATCCTTGGTTTCTGAGAAGTCTGGCTATCAGAGTTACCATCTCGTTCCTGAAGAAGGACTGGCGATCCGTGATTTTTATGCCTCGGTTTTGCGGCATTTGCTGATTCATCACCGCGGAATCAAATTGGTCCATCAGGTTCCCCATCTTTTGATGAAAAAGGTTTCCAAATGGGCCTTGGGATTCCCAGAAGCTCAGTTGACCTATTTGCTGGCTTTCCCCAGATATGAGACATCGATGAATCATGAGATCCTGGGTGCGGATTGGTGTCCCGAGTTCTCGTCTTATGAACGAACCTTCTGGAGCGGTTATGAAAAATTCGTTTCGAATCGCTGAGATCAGCTTTGGTCGCTCGGTGAGTGACGGGGCTTTCGAGTTCGACTTCGAAGGCAGTCATTTCGAGGTTCAAAGATTCGGGACGAACTACAATGCGGACAACGTTCAAGCCCTGATTCGACAATTCCGGAACGACGTGGATGCCTTTGCCTTGAGTTCTTTGCCTCCGGTGATTCGGATGAAGAATCAGTCCTATGTGCATCGCAATTACCTGGATATTTTAGGGACGCCGTCACCGGTTCCGCTCTGCGATGGTTCCGGTCTCAAAGAGATTTCGAATCTGAACAGCTTGATCCGTTTGGTTGAAAGCGGAGCCATCAAACCCCAAGATGGTGTCTTTTTCCCGATGGCTCTTCACTCCATCGAGCTCGAGGAATACATCCGCAAGTCCTCCGGCGGGAAAGTCTTTTTCGGGGATGCTTATGCGATGTTCGGACTCGAACAATTAGTCCGACCTTTCCCTGGTCTGATGACGATGTCCCAGGTGGCAATGAATATCGCCGGGATCAAGGATCTGAGCGAGTTGACGAAAGCTGGTGAAAGCCGACTGTTGCAGATGGGCGAGTCCGAGCTTGGGAGCAAGACCGACCAGTTTCAATATGTGTTCGGTGATCTGCCAGCACTTTTGCTGTTGAGATCATCCCCGCAGTTCTTGCGTGGCAAGGACCTGGTGATCTGGTCCCACCATGATCTCTATGAGCAGATTCTGCGCAAGGCCGAGCCTCGCTCGATCGTGAACCTGATGCCTGAAGAGTACAAAAAAATCAGTCCTCGGATGAACTACTCGATTCTGGATGCGGTTCTTCGGTTGAAACACAAAAAGACGGCGCCTCTGTCCATGGAAGAATGGGAAAGCATGTTTGCTTTGCGAAGCGATGTGCTGCCGGTCGTGCGTCGGTATGCTTCGACCAGCCGTCCATCCACGCAGGCGCAGCTCACCCATGGGGTTCGTAAAGTCACTCGTTTCCTCAAGAAAGAGAACCCGCCGGATTTCGCCTTTATCATTCACGCTCTGTCTCACCGTGATTTCGAGCAAATCCCAGGGGTCAAGCAAGCCATGCGGTTTCTGCCGCAGAATATGAATGATGGTTTTGATCGTTTGATTTCAAAAGCACCACCGATCGTTTACGGGCATGTGAATCATGTGATCTCGGAAAGCACTGGACGCGAGGTGAACGGAATTTTGTACGGTCTTTTCGCGACACCGAAGGTCCTTCGGGAAACGCCTCCAGAAGTCACCTATGCGAAAATCGAAAAAATCTGTTACGACGCTGCCTCGAGAGGGGCAAAGATCATCGGACTTGGAGCCTATACCAAGATCATCGGGGACTCGGGTGTGACCATCAACCGGAACAGTCCAATCCCGGTGACGACGGGAAATTCACTCAGTGCCTCGGCGACCTTGTGGGGCCTTTACGAGGCCATCGCAAAAATGGGTCTGCTCAAAAAAGATCCGGGAACAGGGCGATTCGATGGCATGGCCATGGTCGTCGGCGCGACCGGCTCGATTGGAAGCGTATCTGCAAAGCTGTTGTCTTTGGCCTTTAAAAAGATTTGTCTCGTCGCACCTCGGATGAATCGACTCGAGGAGCTGGCCCAAGAAATTCGACGGATGTCACCGGACTGCGAAGTCATTCTGACGACCGAAGCGAATCATTTCGCCGAGATCGCAGATGCGTTGGTGACGGCGACTTCGGCGCTGGATCAAAAAATCATCGACGTTATGAAGCTCAAGCCTGGTTGTGTCGTCTGTGACTGTTCACGGCCTTTGGATTTCACTGCCGAAGACGCCAAGAAACGCCCCGATGTTTTGATCATCGAGTCCGGCGAAGTCGTTTTGCCGGGACCTTATGAGATGGATTGTGATTTGGGGCTTCCTGGTAAGACCGTCTATGCTTGCCTGGCGGAGACGGCCCTGTTGTCGCTTGAAGGCCGTCATGAGGCCTTCACAATTGGACGTGACATCGATTGGATCAAGGTCAAAGAGATCTACAAGCTGGCGCTTAAGCACGGTGTGAGGCTCTCTTCCATCGAAGGTCATATGGGGACCATCAAGGATCGCGAAATCGATTTGATCCGCGAGCTGGCTCTGTCAAAACGCTGAGAGAGCCTTCGCAAATGTCTCGGCGGACCTGCGCTCAGACGGAGCGCAGGAGGTCGGGGATGGATCTGGACAAGAGCTTTCTGACGGGCAGGATGCTAGCGACCACGGCGGCGAGCATCGGCAGCAACAGAGCCTGAACATAGTGCTCTGGCTGGATCTGCAGATAGATCAGATAGCTTCGAGTGATCCCAGGAGCAGGCGGCATCGGGATTCCCTTCATCATGATCGTGTAATCCAGAATCACGGCGATCACGATCCCCAAGATCCCACCTAGGAATCCGAGGAAGGCATTTTCCAGCAGCAAGACGCGGAACAGGCGCGAACGGGTTTCCCCATTGGCTCGCAAGGCTCCAACTTCGCCGGCTCTTTCCAAAAGTCCCACGGCGATGGTGTTGAAAATTCCCAGGGCAACGATGAACAGAATGATCGTTCGGATGACATTGAACTGAGCGTTCAGGAAATCCACCGAGTTCTGATAATAAACCTTGTCCAAGACATCGAATGAAATTGGCTCAAGATCAGGGGCTGCCTTGACGATGCCATCTCGAACTTTCGGCCAATCCTCTACACCTGTTGTCGAGAGCGAGAACATCTCGATCTTGTTGGTGTCGAGCAGTTGTTGCGCTGATTCCAGCGAGACTCGGAAGAACTGATCGTCGATGGACTTGATTCCCATGTGGAAAATGCCAGCGACTTTCATGTCAGCACCATTCAGCTGTCCATGAACGGTTTGAGTCAGAACGGTGACCGTATCGTCGGCTTTGACACCGAGGGCGTCGGCCAGGCCTTTTCCGAGGATGATTTCATCAGGCCCTTCGAGGTCGCGACCATCGACGATGTTTTTCTGGGTAAAAAACGAGTTTTCGCGCTCGGGAACGATCCCTTCGCCTTTTCCTCCGAGGGTCAGACCGCCGCGGACGACAAAAGCGTAAAAGCCGATTCGGGGAAAGACTTCTTTCACCTGAGGAACCGATTTGATTTTGGCTTCCATCTCGGTCGGATTCACGATCCAGTGTTCCCAGGGCTTTTCATACACGCTGCCAAAGTAGTCCTTGGGGAAAACCTGTCCATACCCGTAGTACCCGCGAACGGTGTTTTCACGGTACTGGTTCATGAGGCCCGAGTTGAAACCTTGGTAAATCAAAAGACCGGCGGAACCGAAGGCGACGGTGATCAGACTGGCGCTGGTTCGGCGCACGTTGCGGAAAAGATTCTTCCAGGCAAGGAGGAAAATGGCTCTCATCGGTCGCCTCCTTCCGTTTCGAATCGTCCATCCTTCATGCGGTAAATCTTTTTGGCGTAGCTCACGAGGTGGGCGTCATGGGTCGAAAAGATAAAACTGGTTTTTGAGGAGGACTGGAGCTCTTTGAAGGCTCCGATCATTCGTTCGGCGGTTTCCGAGTCCAGATTCGCCGTCGGTTCATCGGCCAAAACTACGGCCGGGCGTTTCGCAATGGCCCGAGCGACAGCCACGCGCTGTCGTTGTCCACCTGAAAGTTCGAGCGGCTTTTTGTTCCAATGATCCTTGAGGCCCAGCAGATCCAACGTTTCCATGGCGATCTTTCTGGATGACTCCGGACTGTGTCCGAGGAGGGGGAGAAAGTAAGACGTGTTTTCAAGAACCGAAAGCGTTGGAATCAAATGAAAGGCCTGAAAGATGAACCCGACATTTTGCAGGCGGATCTGTTCTCGTTTGGACTCCGTGGCTTTGGTCAGGTCTTCGCCGCAGAACAACAGCTGACCTTTTGTCGGGGAGTCGATCAATCCCAAAAGATTGAGCAGTGTCGTTTTCCCGGTTCCGCTGGGGCCGACGATGCAGCAAAAGCATCCTGCTTCCAAATCCAGATCAAGGCCTCGGAGAACAGGAACGGCTTTCCCATTCCAATCGTAGGCGTACTCCAAATGTCGGGCAGAGTAGAGGGAAGATTCCATGCTTTCCCGTTCCTTTCTCTTCGGTGTGTGGATAGTATTATGAGCTGAAGATGCGAAGGAGATCACGATGAAATTGAATTTCTGGATGCCAGTTTTGATTTTGATGGGGGCTTTTTGTTCCGTTGCGGCGATGGCGAACCCGGAAGCCTGGGTGAAGGCCGCCGATAAAATCAGAAATCCTGCTGAATCCTTTGAAATGAAAATCCGTGTTCAATCCGACGACAGCGATAGCGTCTTTCAGGTCTTTCTGAAAGGTCAGGATAAAACCCTGATCGTGGCGAAAGAGCCCGCCCGGGATCGCGGACGCAATATGTTGATGCTCGATCGAGACTTTCACGCCTATGTTCCGAATCTGAAGCGGGCGATGAAGTTGTCCTTGTCTCAAAAGCTGCAAGGGCAAGTCGCGAACGGGGATATTTCGCGGACTCGTTGGGCCGGTGATTATGAACCGAAGCTGGAAAAAGAAACTCCCGATGAAAGACAACTGATCCTGAAAGGGATCAAGCCGAATCTGACCTATGCCTGGGTTCGACTTTGGCTCGCGAAAAAAGACAGCCGACCTTTGCGCGCTGAATTTTTGGGTCTGAATGGAAAGACGGTTTTGAAGAAGGCATTTTTCGAAGACTATAAGACATTGGCTGGTGCCCTTCGTCCCGCCACTTTGAAGATCAGCGACACCGCCGGGGCCACCAGCTATGTTCGCATTGAAACCATGACGGTGAAGGATCTGAGCGATTCCTTTTTCACCGTTCGAAACATGGAAACACTGAAGTAGGATTTTGGATTGAAGACGAGACCTGCGGGCCGTTGCGGCCTTTTTCTTCTGGGGTTTCTTCTTCTGCTTTCGGAGGCGGCGATGGCGGCCTCCGGTTCGGTCATTCTGACCCCACGGTTTGAAAGTCTTCACGGCAAAGAGTCTCTTGGTCAGAGGGCGCTTCTCAAGATCAAATCCTCGGGGCAGGCTGAACCCTATGCGTTTTACATCGAAGGTTTCGGCGAATTTGAATCCGACGAGGCCCGTCGCGATGAACGACGAATCGGGGACGGTTTTTTTCTGCAGGAAGCCTATCTTGAATTCAAAATCGAATCCCTTTATGTCCGCGCGGGCAAGCAGGCGATGCGATGGAGCGAGATGTGGGTTCTACCATCCCTGGACATCTGGACCGGAAGGCGTTGGAACCGACTTCTTTATGATCCGCAAACGGAACAGTTCGATCATTCCGGAGGCGTTTCATTCTCCTGGGCTTCCGAGGGGCTTTCCGTTGATGCCGCTTTGTTGACGGAAGTGGCGCGCAGTCGTTATCCCGAACCCTTGCCCGAGTTTTTGGACGGCAAAGACGAGGAAAAGGCGAGCGGTGGTTTGCGTCTCAAGTTTGACTTGGCTGGTGTGGGCACTTCTCTCGTCGTCGGTAAAGCGAATTGGGCGGAAACCGTGGGGGCAGGATTCAACTATGCCTTCGAGACCTTTGTTCCCAAACTCGAGATCGGTGAGACGACGACCAAGACCGTGTTTGCAATTCCTCCGCAAAAGCAGACCTTCGCGACGATGGGTGCGGACATCTTTTTCGGTGAGTTGACCTTTCAACCGCAGGCGACCTTTTTCCAGGTCAAAGACAGCTTTTTAGGAGACACCGATCAACAGCAGAGCCTGTTTTACCTTGGGGCGACTTGGGCCCATGACAAACACGACCTCCAGGCCCAGACTTTCACCAATACCGAAACGAAAGATTTTTTCCTGAACGTTTTCTACGGCTACAATTTCAAGAATTGGATTCAGCTCGGTGGTTTCGTGCAGAACTATCAAGGGCCAGCGACCAGTTTGTTCGGACTGTACGAACAAATGACGGGGGGCTGGGTCTACGGAGTCCGAATCGAGTTGAACGGCGGCCTTTCCGCGGATTAAGCAAGATCAAGGAGTCCTCATGGCGAAAGAATACTTTTCCGATCTCAATTACACCCTCGCCAACGAGGACACCAAGATCGAGTACGATCTGCTGCCAAAAAATGTGGACCATGTGTTTTGCATCGCGGGTTCCGGAGCACGGGTGCTTCCCTTGCTTGCTCGCGAGCCGAAACGCATCGACGTGATCGATATGTCGGTCAGTCAGCTTTACCTGACCGAGCTTCGTCATAAGGCCGCACAGGTTTTGACCTATGAAGAGTGGCTTTTCTTCTTGGGTTATCGCGGTGGTTTGCAGAACAGCGAGGCGCTGGAAGGTGATGATCGCAAGAAACTCTTTCAGCGTTTTGAGCTGAGTGCGGATTGTCGCCAGTACTGGCAAGAGCGTGAGGACGGATGGGCTGCCCGTGGCTTCGTTTTCCTGGGAAAATGGGAAGGGCATTTTCAGATGCTCGGACGTTTGTTCCGGGATTATCTGCGATGCGATTTCGATCCGATCTTTAAGGCTCAGTCTCTGCCCGAACAGATCGAGCTTTGGGAAAAACACTGGCCGACCTTGCGATTCAATTCCTTCATGAGAATCGCGGCCAGCGAAACGGTGTTCAATCGCTTCCTTTACAAGGGCCACTTTGCGGGCTCTGACGGGCATCGCACCGAAGACCGTCCCCCTTATTTGTTTCTGCGTGAAGAGTTCGAACGGCTTTTTAAAACCATGCTCGTGCGGAAAAGCTTTTTTATGCAGGTTCTTTTCCTTGGCGGAATCCGCTACGAA
>JAHBUU010000078.1 GCA_019637895.1 Pseudobdellovibrionaceae bacterium
AATGACAAACCTGACGAAGTGGCTGAGTATGCGGCTCAGTTTTTCCCTGAATTTTTGGGCTTGAGCGGCTCCAGGGAAGAGATCGACAAAACGGTGTTCCTCTTTCATGCCAGCTATATCGTCGAAAAAGATCCGAAATCTTATCTGGGATATTCGATCGCACACACGGACCGGCTTTTCTTTTTAGATCAGAAAGGCCAGGTCGTCGCGATGCTGGCGAGTCCCAAATCGGCTGACGACATCTTGAAACTCATCAAGGAGAATTTATGAAGATCTTTCTGGCCCTGATTTCAACCCTGGTTTTTTCTTTCGCCTCCATCGCTCTGGCGAAAACTGCAAAGGTCGATCTGGTCGTGACGGATGGTTTTGTTTTTCTGCCCTTGAAAGGCAGTAACGCCACCGCTGGTTATGGAATTTTGCGGAATCAGAGCAGCGAAAAAATCACCTTGTCCGTGGTCAGTGCCGAGGGTTTCAAAGCCACCGAACTTCACGAAACGGTCGAGGAAAAAGGTTTAATGAAAATGAAGAAGGTTGAATCCTTTGCGATCGAACCCAAAGGAAGCTTTGAGCTGAAGCCCGGTGGAAACCACATCATGCTGTTTGATGCGCTTAAAGAGCTTCGTGACGGGGAGACGGTTTCGGTGACCTTTCAAACGAACAAAGGACCCGTGAAGGTCCCTTTCAAACTGAAGCCGCGGACCGAGACTCCCGATCCGCATGCTCATCATCACTGAGTCTTTTAGATTTCTTTCCCTGCAGGGCGGGTTCCCAGGATCTCATGCGCCATCGAGTCGCAGCCTTCTTGGGAGTCGCTCATCGCACAACTGATCTCAAGAACCGAGAGAACGTTTTCCGGGATCGCGCAGCCCATGTCGATTTCGTGGGCCAGACCCATGACACTCTTTGAATAGCCGGCGGTTCCTCCGCCATTGTAAGAGGCCAAGGCTTTCCCGTAGTTCCCACCATTGCGAGCCAAGTAAAACTTCAGCACGGAAGCCCCGGCGCTCAGGGAGTATTTATAGTTCTTGCTGAGGATCTGTTTTTTCTGGCTGTAGCTGTTCACCCGTTGTTTGGCCCAGCTCATCCACTGCGAGAGCTCTGATTTGTTTTCGTAGAAACGGGAAGACAATCCGTGGAAGATGCCACCGACATCTTTCTTTTCGTACTGATAGGTCATTTCTTCGACGGCAATCGAGGTCATCTGGGTCAGGCCGGTTCCGTTTTTATTATTCACTTTCACGATGAAGTCGGATTCGGTTTCGATTTTCGCGGCCATGACGAAAGGATCCAAACCAAAGGCTTTGGAGGCGCGGTAGATTTCAACGGCCAGGTCCTCGTCGCTCAGGGGGTTGCTCGAAGTCGGATAAATTTTGATTCGGCTCAAGATTCGCTCGAGGATTTGGTCCTCAGAGAGGCCCTTGGTGTAGGCCGTCGAATAATCGCCCTGCAGAATCTTTTGTTGGGCTTGGCTGACGTTGGTGCCTGCGATGGTTTCGACCTGAACATCCTGCATGAAGCAGACGTTCTGGGCTTGGGCAGAGAGGCCCAGCAAAGAGACCATCAAAACGGTGGAAAAGCCTTTCAGCAATGTCATTTCAGACCTCCTTCGAGATACGGGAATCTGATCCAAATCCCGTACCAGCTTGAGGCGCTCAGGAGGGGTGAACGAGGCCAGGGGACCGTCAAAGTGACGGCTTTTGTCACCTATTTTTGAACGGGCTTTTGATTGACCAAGGTTTTTGAACCGCCCCTTTCAGGGGGTGGACTGCCGGTTCCGCTCGGGGAGGCCGCCGTCGCAGATCCGCGGGCCGTCGTGATGCTGGTTGCAATGGCCTCATACCATTTCTTTCCGCTTTCCTTGGTGCGATGAATCCCATCGACCGTCGGAGCTCCGGCGGTTCCGGGGGCGGTGGCATCCCGGCTGTCGACGATCGAGCAGCGGTGCTGGATTCTTTCGTCGAGGAAGTTATAGAAAGCATCGAGACCATCTTCGAGGACTTTTTTGGTGCTGCGGGGAGGACCGACCCAGAGGCAGTCCTTGTTATTTTGAGTGGCCAGTTTACTGAGAGCCACCGAGGCGTCCTCGTTCTTTTTGCTGCCGCCGATGTAGTTCGTTCCCAAGGCAAGGACCACCTGATCTGGATTGAGGCCTGCCATCAGCGTCTCCAGCTTCGGAACGTTCCCACCGGGCTGGCATTTCTTTTTGGCAGAATCCGAGCCTGCACGGGTTTGGCAGGATTTTCCTTTCGGATTGGTCCCCTTGAGCCAATGTTCGGCGGTGCTGGATTCCGTGCAGAATAGGTGGACCTCTTTCCCTTTTGAACGCAGGTCTTCGAACATGGCGTCTCCGAAAGAACCGCAGGTCAGTGAATCGCCGATGATCAGGACTTTTTCTTGCGCACCATGGGCGGCGGAGACAGCGAAAAGGGCAGGGAAGAGGAGGACTGCAAATTGTGTTTTCATCTTCAGTTATTTAACCACGAGGGGGCGAAGAGACGGAATATCGGGCTCTTTTGTCTGGATCAATGTCTGATGGAACTGGGCACTTTTTGCAGGGGAAATTTGGAGGTGACGAGCAGACTTGAACTGCTGTAGAGGCTTTTGCAGAGCCTTGCCTAACCCCTCGGCCACGTCACCATTCACGATAGGGAGGCCCACAGTAACGGGCTCGTTCGGCGGAGTCAAATACTCCGGAAATCGTGGAGGGGCTGGTCCTTTAGACGGGGCTGGCTTTGTGCGTCATTGCGGGTCTCTCTCCCTCTCTGCAGAATGGTTTTCATGGCCAATCTGAAAAACCGACTGCTGGAGTTCTACGAGAAAAACGAAACGAAAGTGGACATCGGTTTCTTTTTAGCCGGTGTTCTGTTCGATGTTTTCACACTGTCGGACATCGATGATCCGCTCGCGATCGCGCAGCAACTGGTTTATCTCGTTTTGATCGGAGCTCTCCTTTATTATGATTTTCTGGCGCGCCATGAGCTGTTCAAGATTCCGGCCCGCTTGGAAAAGGTTTGGGTCTACCGGGATCTTGCCATCCACTTCCTGCTGGGAAGCCTGCTCAGCGTGTATTCGCTGTTCTTCCTGAAGAGTGCTTCGGTCTTTGCCTCTTTCGTTTTCATCTTTGTGATGATGGGCCTGATGGTGGCGAACGAACTCAAGTCCGTGCAGAAAAACGAAATCAACCTCAAGATCGCCCTCTATCTGATTTGCGTGTTTTCCTTCTTTTCGATGATCTTCCCGGTGCTCCTGGGATTCGTCGGGTGGGTTCCGTTCTTGATGTCACTCGGGGCAACGGCGCTGATTCTGTGGGGGGTTTACAAGCTCCTTCTCAAAAGAGCCGAAAGGCCGGAGATTCTGCGACGGGCCCTGCTGTTACCGGGGGGAACGGTCCTGGCACTCTTCTTTGTCTTCTATCTGTTGGGTTGGATTCCGCCGGTGCCTCTCTCGGTGCAGGAGATCGGCATCTACCACAAGATCGAAAAGCAGGAGGGGCAGTACCTCGTGTCCCAAGAGAATCCCTGGTGGCGTTTCTGGAGAAGCGGGGATCAGGATTTCGTGGCCGAGCCGGGAGACGAGATCTTTGTCTTCGTGCGGATCTTCTCGCCCTCTCGCTTCAGTGATGCCGTTTTTTTGCATTGGCAGTCTTATGACGCTCGCGACGGGTGGAAAACTTCGGACCGTATTCCCATGAAGATCAGTGGGGGGCGCGAGGGCGGCTATCGTGGATATGCTTCGAAAAAGAACTACGCCGACGGCGAGTGGCGAGTGCTTGTCGAGACCACGGATGGACGTGAAGTCGGTCGTTTGAAGTTCTGGGTGACGAAGGTGCCGGTGGCTTTTGAGCGTCGAATCTTCGAAACGCTGACTCGATAAGAGGGTCTCTTTCGCCCCAATCGCTGCCGGTCGCGTCATAAAGAATACTTTTTTTAAGCCTCGTTTTTGCCCAGTTTTTTGATGTTATCCATAAGAAAAGCTTATGACATGTCCTCAAATGCCTCTTAAATGGAGTAGAGGTTCCATTTTGGAACCCCCTTTGACGATAACAGTCAATTTCACTTTTTAATCTCGGCGCCCGAGAATTTTTCTCTCTCAATTCCGTCTTGAAAGTCGCCAAAGGTCGAGATGCAATTTCTGTCGAAGCGAATCCGATGGTTTGGATTCATGGAAAAAAAGAGGGGGCAAAATGAGTACCAAGTTCGTTACGTCTTTGATGTTGACGTTGCTGTTCGCGGTGGGGGCCGCAGCAGAAGGAAAACGGCTTCTGGTCGTTATGAAGTCTCAGGATTCCTATCAATCGGCAAAGGTGCTGATGGGATCGCAAGGAGGCAAAGAACAGATTCTCGATATCAGTCTGCCGAAGAGCGTTCGCGAACTCGCGACCGTCGGTGGCAAAGTCGAAAAGAATCTCGACCGGATCCAATCCATCGTTTTGAAGAACGCTTCGGAAGCGGATCTGGCGAACCTTCGCTCGAATCCGAACGTTGCTTTCGTGGAAGAAGAGGTTTTCCATGCTCTTCCTCCAAAACCTTTCGGCATGGGCGCTTTGACGATCGCCTCGACCGAAGAGACTCCAATCTCGACTCGTCGGTTGCCTCTTGAGAACTTCCGTCCGAGCACGTCGACCCCATGGGGGATCGGATCGGTTCGTGCGGTTGAGTCCTGGACGGTCTCTCACGGCGGACAGGGCGCTCGCGTCCTCGTTCTTGATACCGGGATCGACAAAGACCACGGTTCTCTGGCCGATAACTTCGAAGCCGGTCGCGACTTCGTTGGCGACAATCAGCCGAACTACCCATTCAACGATACTCACGGCCACGGAACTCACACGGCCGGAACCATCGCGGGCTTGGCTGCTGAAAACGGTTTCACCGGTGTCGCTCCAGAAGCACGCATCCTCGCAGGCCGCGTTTGCGGTGACCGTGGTTGCTCCAACATCGCCATCGCTCAAGGTGTCGATTGGGGTGTTGAACAAAAAGTCGATGTGATCTCGATGTCCTTGGGTGGCATGTGGTCGACTCCAGCCGAGCGCATGGCGATCTCGCGTGCGATCCAGGCAGGTGTCACCGTTGTGGCTGCTTCCGGAAACTCGGGCACTTCGCGAGTCAGCTATCCAGCGGCTTTGCCGGACGTGATTGCGGTCGGAGCGGTGGACGACAAACTCCAACGTGCTCCTTTCTCGCAGTACGGTCCTGAACTCGCGGTTGTCGCTCCGGGCGTCGCTGTGACTTCGGCTGTGCCACGTGGCAGCGGTCGCGAGACTGACTTCCAAATCACGATCGATGGCGGAGCCGCGATCAAAATCGAAAGCAGCACCTTCCAAGGCGCCGCTGATCTTCCGACGGCCGTCGAGAACACGCTGGTTGCAGCCGGTCTCGGTAAGCCCGAAGACTTCGCCAATATCGACGTGAAAGGCAAATTCGTCTTTATGTTCCGTGGCGAGATCGCTTTCGGTGACAAAGTGAAAAATGCCATTGCCGCTGGTGCCACCGGTGCCGTCATTGCCAACAACGTTCCAGGCTTGCTGCACGGGACTCTGGCTCAAGACGGAAGCAAAGTTGACGTTCCTGTCTTCGGGTTGGATCAAGACGCTGGAAATCAGATCCTTGCGGCTCTGAACGAAGGCAAAACGGTTCAATCCCGCATGTTCATCAATCGCACGGACTTCTCGGCGATGGATGGAACCTCGATGGCGACTCCGCATGTTTCTGGTGTTGTTGCCCTCATGAAAGCGGCGAACAAGTATCTGACTCCTGCGCAAGTGAAGCAGATCCTTCGTGATACCGCGAAGGCTTTGGGTCCGAACGAAGCCAATGAGTACGGTTTTGGTCTGGTGGTTGCTGACGCCGCGGTTGCGATGGCGAAAAACACCCCGGTCGAAGAACCATCTCCGGCTCCGACCGTTCCGGTTCAACCGGAAGTTCCGGCGATTCCTGTTCCTTGATTTTTTGAGATGCCCAACTCGAAAAAGCCTCCTTGCGATGCAAGGAGGCTTTTTTATTGCCGTCTTTTTGACTTTGCTTTCGGCCTCGCCTGAAATGAGGACATGAAAAGGCTTTTGGTCATCATTCTCTGTTCGCTCTTTGGACTCGGTCTTTTCTTTTTTTGGCTGATCCCTCATGGGGTGGATCGATTTCAAAATGCCATTCTTCAGAACGGAACGGGAACTTCTTTGCCTTTGCATCGTGAGCTTCGAGTGGTGGATCTGCATGCGGATACCTTGCTTTGGGACCGAGACCTCTTGGTCCGCGGAGCCCGGGGGCATGTGGATCTCCCGCGTCTCCAAGAAGGCAATGTGGCCTTGCAGGTCTTTTCCGTCGTCACGAAGTCTCCGCGGGGGCTGAACACAGAGGCGAACTCTTCGGCGACCGACAATATTTCCATCTTGGCTGTAGCTCAGCGATGGCCGTTGGGCGCCTGGAAAAGCTTGCTCGAGCGGGCTCTTTACCAGGCTGACAAACTGGGGCGTGCGATCCAGGATTCTGAGGGGCAACTCCGGTGGATCAAAACTCGGAAAGATCTCGAAATGTTGCTTGAGGATCGGAAACAGAACCCGGGTTTAGTCGGTGCTTTACTGGCGTTGGAGGGAGCACATGCTCTCGAAGGCAGTCTTTCGAGTCTGAATCTCTTGGAGGCGGCGGGGTTTCGTCTGCTTGCACCGACGCATATGTTTGACTCGGAAATCTCGGGCTCTCAGCAAGGTCAGGACAAGGGTGGGTTGAGCGAACTGGGACGGGCTTGGGTTCTTGAGATGAATCGTCGTCAGCTGATCATCGATTTGGCGCATGCTTCTTCCCGAACCATCACTGAGGTTTTGGTATTGTCGACGAGGCCGGTGGTCGTTTCTCATACCGGTTTGAATGCGGTCTGTCCCAGCAATCGGAATCTGAGCGATGAGCAGATCAAAGGAATCGCGGCATCGGGCGGATTGATTGGAATCGGCTATTGGGACGAAGCCATTTGTGGTCGCGACTATCATGCGGTCGCTCGGAGTCTTCGGCATTTGATCGAGGTCGGTGGGGTCAGGGTCGCGGCACTTGGTTCCGACTGGGATGGTTTCGTGACCACAGTCACCGATGCCTCCGGCTTGGCGGAACTCACGAAAGCTCTCGTGGAAGAAAAATTCACGGAGGATGAAATTCGCGCAGTGATGGGAGAAAACGCTCTGAGATTTCTCCTTGAACAACTGCCGTCACCTTGATGTCGGGCGTAAAAGGTTCAATTTTCTGTTGCCAAAAAATGAAGGTCCAACGAGCCTCTTTTTTCTTTGAGGAGGCTTCATGAATAAAATTTTGATCATTTCCTGCTTGTTGGTTTCTTCCGTCTCGTTCGCTCAACGACAAAAACGCACGGTCGCCTCGAATGGCACCAAAGTAGCGACAGTGGGCATCGGCATGACCAGTTCCGCTTTGAACATTGGCGGTCGAATGGAGTTCGGTTCCGAGCAGGGCGCCTTTGGTGGATCTGCCTTCTTGCAAACGAAAAAAGAGGACGCAGGCATTCAGCAGGTTCTGAGCTTTGGCGGCCACTCTTTGATCAAGCTGATCGATGCGGAATTGGCCGCTGCGTACATGGCTCCCGGCGTGGGCCTGGCGATGATTTCGGGAGTTCGTGGTCAAGACGATAAAACCGTCGTCGGTCCTAGCTTTCGTTTCGGCGGCCAACTGAAACTGACCAATGGGGCCTCCATCGGACTCGAGCGTTTCGAAGTTTGGAACTGGTTCGATAGCAAGGCGCCTTCGAGTGCGGCCTACACATCTGCGGTCTACACCTTCGCTTTCTGATCTTTCACCAGGCGACGTTCCGCTTCGAGAATCTCAATCGGGAACGTCGTCTTGGATCGAAACAATTTTCATTGAGAAATCGTCCCATCATGGGAAAGCTGTCTAAAAGCTAAACGGTTTTCTGGAAATTCATTGTGCCCACATGGCCCACTCGTTGATCCTGAGTAGACAGGGGGCCTAGAATGCCACGCATCACGCTTGTCGGGACGAACCGTGTGTTTCTGCAAGAGGCGAAAGACGCTTTGGGAGGCGAGTACGATATCGAAATTGCAGAAACCCCGGCTCAGGCGATGGAAAGAACGCAGGCCAAGGGGAAGCATCTCGTCCTGATCGACTGTTCCGCAGAAGAGCCTGATGCACTGGAACTCATCGAACGGATCCGTGTCTCGACTCCTTCGGTGAGGGTCATCGTGACGGCGCCCGAGCCGACAAAGGAACTCCTGATCAAGGCTTTGAACCTCAAAGTGGACGGATTCTTCGAAAGACCAGGCTCTTGGGAAAACCTGAAACTTCGGATTCAGGCGGCGTTCGCTTCGGCGGACTCGGACGACATCCAGATCGACGCTTATCGACGGGCAGTGGTGGTGGGATCGGAATCGGTTCCTCTCACCAAAACGGAGTTTTCCTTGTTGATGTTGTTTCGCCAGAAGCCGGGTGTCTTTTTGACCAGATCCCAAATCTCGGACGAGATCTGGCCTGACAGCACGGTGGCTAAAAACAATCTGGATACCCATCTGTCCCGGCTGCGCTCGAAAATTCCCTCTCTCAAGGCCCGGCTGCTTTGTCTCAGGGGTGAGGGCTTCGTTTATACCCCTTCTGGAGCGGGTTTGGGGTTCACGGCTCGGACCCCGAAAAGAAGATAAATTCAAGACCCGGTTCCGGTGATTCTGCTAGGTTTTGTGGGGTAATTTGCCCGCGATTCCTCCACTGAGCAGAAGGCCCATTTGTGAGACATTTCCTGCAGTCGATTCCGCCTCTCTTGATCACCTTCCTGGCGGTCGCGGGAGCCACTTGCCTCAAAATTTTCTTTCGGGCCGAGTTCCACATGGAAAGCCCTTACCTCATTTTCTTTTCGGCGATTGCCATCTCGGCTGTTTTCGGAGGGTTCCTGCAGGGCGTGTTCGCCGTGCTGTTGTCCGCCGTGATCGTTCTGTGGGTCTTTATCAGGCCCGATCCGGATTTGATGGGCGTTTTCCTGCGACCGCATGATGCCGTTCAATCGATGTTTTTCATGCTCGACGGGTTGCTGGTCGCCGGAATTGGAGCCTTCGCTCATCGGAGTAATCTCAAGGCGGGGTCGCTCTTGGCGGATGCCCGAGAGTCCGAGCGTCAAGCCAAGGAAAATGATTTTCGCTTTCGCAAGGTCTATGAATCCAAGATGCTGGGCTTGTTATTCACCCGTCGGGACGGGCGGATCCTCGAAGCGAACGACTACTTTCTGCAGATGTTGGGATACACCCGTGAGGACCTCGAACAGAATGTCCTGAGCTGGCATCAGGTGACCCATGGCGATGATCTGGCCCGGAGTTTGGGGAACTGGCAGAAGATGAGCCAAGGCGAACTGACCGAACCTTTTGAAAAGGAGTACGTCGCAAAGAACGGAGAGCGGGTGCCTGTTCTTTTGGGATCGTCGCCGCTCGATTCTGAAACGGCCGTGACGTTCGTTCTCGATATGAGAGCGCGCAAAGAAATGGAAACCCAGTTGGCTCTTGCCAACGAGCAGCTGGAGGCCAGAGTCGATGAGCGAACCTTGGAGCTGAAAAACTCTGAACGTTTCTTGAGTTCGGTGATCGAGAATATTCCGAACATGATTTTCGTGAAAGATGCGGAAAAACTGTCCTTTGTTCGTTTCAACAAAGCGGGCGAGGATCTGCTGGGCCATTCGCAGGATCAGATGCTGGGCAAAAGCGACCGTGAGTTTTTTCCTCCGGATCAGGCGGAAAATTTCATTTCTTTCGATCGAAAGGTTCTTGCCGAAAAAAAAGTCGTCGATATCCCCGAAGAGCCGATCAGCACCAGATTCGGGATTCGCTATTTGCACACAAAAAAAATTCCGGTCTACGACGAAAGCGGGCGGGCTAAATATCTGCTGGGGATCTCCGAGGACATCACGGAAAAAAAGGCGCTCGAACAGGATAAAATCCGTTTTCTCGAAGAGCAGGCGGCGAGGCGGGAGGCGGAAAAAAACGCCAACAGGATGGAGTTTCTGTCAGAAGCGGGCGCTGCTTTGGGTGAGAGTCTGGAAACCCGTCAGATGCTTGAAGCTTTTTGTCAGACGGTCACTCGGCACTTTGCCGATTGTTGTATCATCGATTTGCTGACCGACGATGGTGTCGATTTTCAGGAAATGATCTTTGATCATCGCGAGGCCTCATCGATTCCTTTGGTGAAGGAGTTTCGACAGAAATATCCGATCGACTGGCTGGAGTCGAGGGGTGTTGCCAATGTCGTCAGAACGGGACGTGCCGAGTTGGTGCGTGAGTTCCCCGAAGAAAGGATCCGAAGTCTCTTCAAGGATGACGAATTCTACGAACGGGCCTGTCATCATCGCATCGAATCGGCCATGATTATCCCCCTGAAATTGTATGGGCGTGTCCTTGGCGCCATGAGCCTGGTTTCTTATGACGTGAACCACATTTACGATGATGTCGACCTGTCAGTAGCGCAGGAGCTGGCAAGGCGAGTTTCGATTGCTTTGGAAAACTCGCGATTGTACGCCAGCGCTGAAAGTGCCAATCGGGCGAAGAGCGATTTCCTGGCAAATATGAGCCATGAAATCCGCACCCCTTTGGGAGCGATGCTCGGGTTTGCTGAGTTGGTTTCCGAAGGCAGCATGGCAGAGGACCAGAAAGAGGGTGTCTCAACCATCATCCGAAACGGCCGCCAACTGCTGAAGATCGTGGACGAGATCCTGGATTTGTCCAAGGTGGAGTCGGACCGAATCCGCATCGAAGAGGTCGATTTCGATCTGCGACAACTGATTCACGAAGTGCTGTCGTTGCTCGAGGTGCAGGCCAAGGACAAGCGACTGACCTTGTCAGCCGAGATCCATCCCGACCTTCCCACTCTGGTAAAGAGCGACCCCACACGCTTAAGGCAGATTTTGATCAACGTCATCGGGAACGCCATCAAATTCACGTCAGCCGGTTTTGTCCGCGTCGGGATTCATCCGGTCACGGGTCTCCATGAAGGGGATCGAGCCATGCTGGAAGTCTCGGTGACGGATACGGGAATCGGTCTTTCGAAAGAAGAAGCGACCAGATTGTTTCAGCCCTTCGCTCAGGCCGACGAGTCGACGACCCGGCGTTTCGGAGGGACCGGTTTGGGGCTTTTCTTGGCGCGGAAGTTCGCCCGTCTTTTGGGCGGAGACCTGATTCTGGAATGGAGTCAGCCTGGGGAAGGCAGTCATTTCATTGCGACCGTTGAGTTGCGACCGCCCTCAAAGTCGGTCTCGGTCGAGTCCAAAAAAACCGAAGTCTCTGGCGAAGTCTCGGGGTCGGCGCGGATTCTGATTGTCGACGATGCTCCTGACAATCGGGTTCTGATCAGTCTTTATATGTCGAAAGGTGGATATCAAGTCGAGACGGCCGAAAACGGGGCCGAAGGAGTCGAAAAAGCTCTTTCGAAGAATTTCGATCTGGTCTTGATGGACATTCAGATGCCCGAGATGGACGGCTTCGAGGCGGTTCGTCGCCTGCGTGAGCGGAACTATGAAAAGCCCATCATTGCGCTCACGGCCCATGCGATGAAAGGGGATCGTGAACTTTGTCTGGAAAAAGGCTTTTCGGATTATATGAGCAAGCCCATCAATCGCGAGGAGTTGCTGGGGACGGTTCGCCGCCAGCTCGACTCCTCGTCGGGGACTTGATTAGTTTTCGAGGTTGCCCGCGCGAGCGATGGCGGGACGAAGCACGAGAAGCTTTTCGACCGCTTCTTTGCTGTCCGAAGGAATATGCAAACGGAAGCCGGCGGGAATGACTCCGCGTTTTCGCAACGAAGACGAAAGATCGGGGTTGATCCGCAGGAATTCTTCCATTGAAAGCCCCGAGATCTCGATGATCCGGGCCATTTGGGTTCGTCTTGGAACCTTGATGATGGAAACGGAAATTTCATCTTCTCTGATGAGGCTGCCGAAAATTTCCGCGCTGTATTTTTCGGCGTGCAGGGCGGCCAAAAACTCGGAATAGAAATTCGAAGAGGCAAAGTCAAAAGACTTGGAACGATACTTTGAAACGATCACAGGCAGGTCTTTCGAGCCGGTGGCGCGAATCGCCCGTCGAACGCCCGGAGGACCGTGGTTCCACGCGGTGATGGCAAGAGGCCATGAACGATGGAGGATCATGTGATTTTCCTTGAGAAGCCTTGCCGCACCTTCGGTTGCCTTCAGCGGAGAGCGGCGTTCGTCAATGAGATCATCCACACGCATGAATTTGCGTCCGGTATTTCCCATGAATTGCCAGATGCCAGAGGCGCCGACCTTGCTCGTCGCTTGTTTGTTGAAGCTGCTCTCGACAAAGGGGATGCGTGACAGTTCCGTTGGCAAGCGATGGCTTTCGAGGATCTGCTCCATGGGTCCCATGTAGCGTTGGCTGATCCGAAGGCCTTCGGTGAAATGCTCTTTTTGACCGGTTTGAACGCGGACTTCTTTTGAAGCACGGCGAGCCTGGGCGGACAGGGTTCCTCCCAGTGGCAGGAGGGCTTGTGCGACCTGCTTTTCCAAATCTGTTTGCGGGGCTCGGCCTTTTTTCGAAAGCTGGCGAAGGGCGACACGGATCGCTTCGGTCTCGGCCTTGACGTATTTGTCGGCCTTCTCGTTTCTCATCCACCGGCGGCTCGGTTGGTCCGAGTTGATGATGAAAGAAACGTCGATGACCTTAAAGACGATCCATGGATAGACCGCGTGATGGATGATCCGGCGGTTGGAATCGTGCTTCGTATAAATGTCGAACCAAAAGCCGACACGGTCGCGCAGATCCAAGGGGACGTGGAAGAGTTCGGAAATGCGAGCATCGCGATCCGAGAGAATGCCTTCACGATCGAAGGTGACCGGTTCATTCTCGAAGTTGCGCAGGGGCGGAGGCGTCAGGGTTTCTTCGATCAAACGCGAGGGCGCCAGCGACGCGATAAAGCCCTCTTCGCTTGTTTCCGTTTCTGGATTCAAGACGGTGGCGGGATGGGTTTCCATGGACTGGAAACTTTCAAGGGACCGTTTGAGATCCTCCGAGCTCAGGGCCGCAAAGGCCGTGGCAAGGCTCAGGCAGGTCAAACCGGTCATTTTCAGCAAGTTTTTTCTCTTTGAATCCATAGTCGACGAATGAGCAAGGGGGGTGCCTGAGCCCCTTTCTGCCAGGGCCAAATAAACGCTTATGAAAGGTCCGCCAGGACGGAATCTGGCAAAAAAGACCAGCCGGTGCCGTAAACCGGCAGATCAGGCCTGAGGGGCTGTCGAAAGGATTGGCAGCCAAGGCATCCGCACGTAAGCTCCAGAGGGTTTTCAGGAATGTTTTGAAGGAGCTCGTTTTGGCAAAAAGTCTTTTGGTCGTCGCCGTTTTGTTGGGATTCAGTGGGTGTTCGAGTTTGCTCGAAAAGGTTGTCGAAAAACCGAAGGTCGAACTTGATCGGGTTGAAGTGGCGGATGTCACCTTGTCCAAGGCGAA
>JAHBUU010000079.1 GCA_019637895.1 Pseudobdellovibrionaceae bacterium
ATAGCCGATGTAAAGGATATTGAGATCCCTCGGCTCACTCGAAAAGCGCCAAGGGTTCCCCCGCAGGGTCAGGGAAAAATCCCCACCCAGCGCAGGCTCCCGATTGCCGTAGAAAACCAATCCGGCCACGAAAAGCCCGGCAATCGTCATCGAGACGAGCAGGGCCACGGCTAAAAACGAAAGAAACGATTTCATGAAGGCTCAGACCCTCAATGGTGACCGTGATGCCCACCATTGTCGTCGGGGAAGTTGATCTGGATCGTCTGAGTTTCGCGAGTTCCGTCTTTGTAAGTCAGGGTGACGTTGACGTCCCAATCGCCGCCCATGACGAAATAGACGTTGGACACTTCATAAGAGCCGACGATGGCCGTACCCTGAGCATCCAAAAGTGGTTCGATCCGAGTCGGAGCCGATCCGTGACCCATCGAAGGCATCCAAAGAACGACATTGAAAGTTCCCGGAGGTTCGACCGGCGAATGGTCGGCGCCATTTTTCCACTCGATCTTCAGAATGGATTCCGAAGCCACTTCGGGAGCCGACTCCCAAGTCGCGTGGGCATGGATCGCCCCATTGGCAAAGGTCAAATGCGCCATCGGAGCGTGGGAATCATGGCCTCCGTGGGCCTGGGCAAAGCTTCCGAGCATCAAAAAAGCGGTGATCGCAAAGATCTGTTTCATATTGTCCCCTTGAAAGGTTCGATGAAATTCATCATGTGTATTTTTTTAGTTTTCTTTGAAGGCTTTGTCGATGAAGGCCAAGGTCTTTTGCCGTTTTCGAGATATTCCCCTGATTTTTGGTGAGCACGAAGTCGATGTGTTCATGCTCGACCTGAGACAGGGACTGAGGTTTGAAATCAGGCTCTGGTTTCATGAGTCGGCCTTCCAAGGCGGCGACAATCAACTCGAATCCCACAGGCTTGGTCAGATAATCAATCGCCCCTAGCTTCACGGCCTCGACGGCGGTTGCGATGCTTCCATATCCTGACAGCACGACGATCTGGCAGGATTCAGAATTTTTTTTGAGCATCTTGATCGCATCCAGTCCGAACTCGCCACGTAGGCGGATATCGACCACCGCGCAGTCAAAGGCCAGTGCCGGAATCTCTTTCAAGGAGTGAACAACCGTTGGCTCATAGCCGTGATCGTGAAACTCGCTCGCCAGACTCTTGGCCAAGCTCTCGTCGTCATCAAGAATGAGAACGGTTTTTTTCATTCCTTCTCCTTTGCCAAAGGCCAATGAATCGAGACCAGGGCACCGGTGGGCTCGGCGTTTCCGATTTCGAGGCGCCCGGCCAAGGACTGGGCGAACAGTTCTGACACATACAAGCCGAGACCCGTTCCATTCTTTTTCGTCGTGACGAACGGCTCTCCCCGCTGACGAAGAACGCTTTCATGAAAGCCCGGCCCCTCGTCAGCGACCGACAGGCAGATTTCCCCGTCTCGGGCGGACAGGGACACCCGGATGCGGCCCTGCGGATTCGCTTCGAACGCATTGTCGAGAAGGTTGATCACCACCTGGGAGAAATTGATCGGAGGCACCGAGGCTTCAATATCCGGTGACGTTTCGATCATGACCCGAGCCTCTTCTTTGTCTTCGCCCCAGCTCTCGACCACATCCCGGAGCAAATCAGAGACGACGATCGTTTTAAACTGAAAATCTCGTGAGTCGAGTTGCGAAGAATTCATCTGATGGATCACGTTCTGACAAACAAGGATGGCCTTCAAAGCTTCATCGACGTCTTCGGACTCCGTTTTGCGTTTCAGGCGCTCAAGACGGAGTTTCGCCACCGTCAAGGGGCTCGCGAACTCATGAGAAAACCCAGCGGCCAGCGCGCCGATCGAACGCAGCCGATCCTGCTTTTCCAAGGCAACCTGGGCTTGCTTCTGTCGTTCACTTTGCTTTTCAAGATAAGACCCCAAGGATCTCATCACCATCCAGGATCCAAGGATCATCAGGTGATAAACCACGAAGGTCATGATCACCGGACTCTCAACCACTCCCTCATTCGCTGCCACCATCTGAAATTGCAAAAAACCGAGCAGAGTATGTGTGAGCAACAAAAAGGGCCAACTGAGCCGACCCGGAATCAGAATGCCTCCCAGAGAGGCGTTCAAAAGAAACAACAGCACAAAGGGGTTCGCAAAGCCTCCCGTGATCAACAGGAGACCGGTGAGTGCGATGAGATCAAAGGCAAGCTGAAAACAGATGATGACCTGACCGATAAGTCGTTTGGATTCGGCCACCACCAACTGGCTGATCAGATTGAAAACGATCAACACGGCAAGGATTCCCAGATAAACCGGAACCGTCGCCCGAGTCAGACTGCCAAAAATCAGCGCGGGTCCGCACAAAACAAAAAACAATGAAATCGCGACCCAGCGAAGTTTCACCAGCCAAAGCAATTTGGCTTTTTCCGAGCCGCCCTCTTTGACCGGAAAGACGAAAAGGCCCGTCACTCTCCGCATCTGCTGGAGAAAACGGCCAAAGGGGCCTTTCGAAAAGGAAGTCTCGGTCAGGGCTGCCATCGCAAGACGGGTCTATCGCAATTCGGGTCTGTTGGCGATGCCTGAAAAGGCGCTGCAACACCATGTTGCACAGAACGGCGGCCGCAGCCATTTGGGGCATTCTCAGGTGGTTTTCCCTGGCCTCACAATGGGCTCAAATCCAATCCAGAGGAGGTCCCATGTCTTCGATTCAAAGACGTCAGTTTTTAAGGTTTACCGGGTGGGTGATCGGCGGCATCGCCCTGTCACAGCTTTCTTTCCCAAGAGAGGCTCATGCCGACCCAAAAATTCCGCTGATTGACCCCAAAGACAGTGTCGCGAAGGCCGTCAAGTACATCGAGGATTACAAGAAAGCTCCTCAAGCCAAAGGCAACCGTTGCGCCAACTGCAGCTTCTACAAAAAAGTGGAACTGCGAACCGGCAAGGAGGTCGGCACCTGCCTCATCTTTCCTGCAAAATATGTTTACGCCGATGCCTACTGCCAATCCTGGGCCAAAAAAGCTTAACCCTCGACGAGCATTCCGGTCCGTAAGCGCTCGAAGTTTTTGAAGCACCATCGCAAAGATTCTTCGAGATGAGCGGATCGGATATCTGGCGACTGATCCCAGTCCGCCAGGCTCCGGGCTACCCGTAAGGTGGCCAATCGACGACGCTCCGACGGAAAAAGTCGTCCCTCTTGCAGTTCAATCCGCCAGGGCGTCGGAACTTGCTCCAAAATCTGCTCGGTCGTCATCTCTCGAGCCTTCAGCTCGCCCCGTCGTTCGCGGCTCCAACGACGACTGTGCTCGACACGATCAAGGATCTCTTGGCCGGAGATGATTCTTTGTTGTGGATTCGCAGCCCGAACGAACGTCAGAATTTCGAAACGGTCAAAAAATGGGCCCGAGATCCGCTCCAGATTCGACCGACATCGGCGAAGCGACATTCCGCAATCCACCTTTTGCCCCGGTGCCCAGCGGCCGCACGGACACAGATTTGTCGTTCCGATCAACTGCAAACGCGCCGGATAGGTTTGTGTGCGGAAGCCTCTGGTCAGGCGAATCGTCCCCGCCTCGACGGGCTCTCGCAAGGCCTCTTGAACGCCAGGATGAAATTCCAAGAGCTCATCAAGAAAAAGAATTCCCCGATCCGCTCGACTGATTTCGCCGGGTCTCGGGGGAACACCCCCGCCCGTGGCTCCGGTTACGGACAAAGAGTGATGAGGAGCCACCCACGGACGCCAGTGATCCATGATTTTTCCTTCTCTCAGATCTTGAGCCGTGGGTTCGGTCAGATAGTCTCGCAGGGCCCTGGCCAAAGTCGTCTTGCCGCCGCCACTCGAACCCGCCAACAGCCAATGATGTTCGCCAAGAGCCACAACCCCGAGAGTTTTCGCCTCCTCTTCGGTCCATTTTTTGGTGAGGCCCTCATGAGGCCGACGAACTTCGTACAGCGGCCCACTCACCTCCTGACGAACAGGTCTGTCGAGGTCAGCCAGGGTCAGAATCCGATTCCTGGCAAAACCCCGGGCCTCACTTCCCTGCCCGGTCAGAACGAGATCACCCTCCTCAAAAAGAAAATCCCGCGCCAAATCCTCGGGCTCGAGCACCTCTCCGGACAGAGTCAGCTCGCCGTAGACATAAAAACCTTTTTGGAAAAGAGGCGCTGAACGCTGAGCCGTTTCCCAAATCAAAGCGGCGGCAATCGCCAGCTCCAATCCCCGCGAGCTTTTCCGGCGATCCACGGGGCGAACATTCACCAGGATTTGTCGAGCCTTCGGCCACTCGAACCCCTGGCTCCGAAGAGCGCTTTTCACGCGGTGAAGACTTTCTTTGATGACCTGATCAGGAAGACCCAGGACGTGAATTTGAGGAAGACCCGGCAGAAGAAGCACTTCGACTTCAGCGGGGACTAAACGGTCTTGATGGCGGATGAGAGAATGAACGATCATGCCCTCTTAGCAAAACACAGAGGGCGGTGAAATTCTGCTCGAGCTTCACACGGTGGCGAGCCCGATCCGACTCACGGACTTTTCGAGGGAACTTTCACCTGCGACAAGGGATGAAGCTCGTCGATGGTGTCCGTCATGACCTGGGTGGAAACCGAAGTGTAGATCTGTGTCGTTTGGATGCTCGCGTGCCCAAGAAGCATCTGAATCGATCGCAGGTCAGCTCCTCCTTCAAGCAGAGCCGTCGCACAGCCATGACGGAAACGGTGTGGACTGACCGGCTCGGGAAATCCCGCTTTGGCGGACCAGGCCGCCAACCAGCGCCAGATATCGACCCGAGAAGGCCGATGTCCCCGATCATTGATCAGAATCGCCGAGGTCGGATCCTTCAACAAATGAGGACGGGCCTCGGTCAGGTAGGTGGACAGATGCTTTGCCAAAGCCTCGGTGAGTGGAACGAGACGTTCTTTGTTCCCCTTACCGAGGATTCGCACCCAGCGCTCGGTCGGATTGTAATCATTCAGATCCAAAGCCACCAGCTCGCTGACCCGACAGCCCAAGCCGTAAAGGAACAACAGCGTGAGCTGATTTCTGAGGTCCTTGGGTGCCTCGCCGGTTTCCGAGGCCTGGAATAACTGATCGAACTCTGCCGGTGTCAGAGCCTTGGGAAGAGAGACCTTCACCTTCGGGGGACGTAGCTCTCGCAGTTCGGGACTTTTCATCCCCTGATCTTCGCAGAACCGGAAGTAAGTTCGTAAACTCGAGATCACCCGGGCTTGAGAGCGCGGAGACAGCTTTTGCTTTCTCATGAACTCGTAAAAGCCCGAGACGTCCTTCCCGCCCTGCTCGCCGTAGGTTTTCCACAGCTCGAGATCGCGGCGATAAGCCATCACCGTGTTCTGAGAGCGGCCACGAACGTTCTGCAAATCATCGAAGAAATCGATCCAGAGAGGAAATTCCATGCCCGAATCAGATCACAAATAAAAAAACCTCGCAAGGGTCACTTGCGAGGTTTTCAAGAAGACTTCTCAATTTCGCTCGGTCTTACATGCAAGAACGAATCGACAGCGTCAGAGAAACCGTTCCCGAAGAAGGGAAGAAAAAGGACGGTGTCGAGATGGACGCGCGGATATCCTGAACTCCATCCAGAATGATTTCCTGAACAGCGAACATAGAACCGGCTCCACGTTCAACCTTGTCTCCGGTCATGATCGTACGGACCGCGTAGGTTCCGGCAGGAACAACACAGTATCCGGTCGGAATCGGAGAGTTAATGGTCAACTGACCGGCAACGATCACAGGGCCGGTGTAGTAGTTGTAGGCGTACTGCGGAGAATACCGGTAAAATGCCGCCTCCTGTTGAGCCGTCTGAACTCGATACAAATCACCATGAAGCTCGATGACTCCAGAAATGTTCATGTCCTGGATCTGCGCCACAGCGAACTGAGTCGCCGTGATGCCCGCACAGTTCGTGCAACTCTGCGTGAGGCCGGTCGCTGCGACAGTTCCGCCGCTTCCGCCTTTTTTCCCGCAGGCTGCGAGCATCCCGAGGGAGAGCAGGGCCAGGGTTGTGAGTTTCATCATGCGTTTCATAAAATCCTCCGCCGAAGCGAGTCCTTAACCTTAATAAGCCGAAGTCTTGAATGTTGCGGACTTGGAAAGTCCGGTGAATGTTCCCAGTTTCGTGTAAGTGTCAGCCGGGTAGATCGCGTTTTTCGACGTGACCGAGGTCGATCGGCAATCGAAGGGGCCGAGCGAGATGAACCAGCACTTGCGGTACGGGCTCTGGGTCGATTGCACGGTCGGGAAGTTTCGGTACCAGACGGATCCGGACAGAACCGTTTTGCCCATACCGTCGTTGTTCCCTTGAGTGGTCACACGGTCGATCACGAGCACCAAGCCTCCCCACTGATCCTGGAAGTAACCGGAAAAGACAGGGGCGTTGTGGTCCATCCACCAGTAGTTGTAATCGTGTTCGTACATCTTGTTCCCGTTCGCGTATTTGATCCCGTAGTTCTCGGCGTTCCCCGATTGGAAAACCCCGCGATATTCGGATCCATTGTCCATATAAGAGATCATGACCGCGCCGTAGTAACGGTCCCGGGAATCCTTTTGCAGATCCACGGTGACCTTGATGTTTGTCGGATTGTTCAAAGGCCGCATGGCCACATAAGCATTCATTTGAGCATAGGTCGTGACCAAAGTGGCCGCGTTCTCGCCGGCAACCGGTGTCGTGCCGCCACCGTTGTTCCCGCCGATGAGGTCGTCAATATCGATCACCGCAGGCGAACTCGCGTCTTCTTTTACCGATGTCGTCTTCGAGCAGCCCCACCCGAACAGGGAGAGCGCCAGAACCGGGATCAGCAAGTTTGTCTTTTTCATATTCGCCTCGTTTCAAGCGGTCCGTTTTGAAGGTTCCGCTCACAAGTCTTCTTTGCGAGGCCTATGCCAAGAAATCCAAGATCAGCTAAACCACCGAGATCCCATGACTTTCAGAAAGGGGTGTTTCGAACTAAGACAAAGTGACATTGTCTGGCTCACGTGGAAGGGACGAAGCTTGTCAGTCACCTGTCTAAACATCGTCTCGGCCTGAGACAACTTCTGCGGACGCGCAGAAGGCAAAACGACCGATCTCGCCATCAACCAATTCCGTGAAAACTGAAAACCGATGCGACAAAGACATCTCGCCGAAGAACAGGGACTCGCTCCGTGCCGAAGACTTCTCCGAGAGTGATCCCCTCGAGAGCGATCCTCGCACCTCCGAAATGAGACGATCGAGGCAAAGATCAAATTTTTTGGAAAAAACAATTTAAGTTTCGAAAAATTCCACCGATGGGATGCAAGAGGTTCACATGACAACGACTATTTTCGGATTTTTGATGTTCTCGGCAGTTTCTGTTTTTGCCGCGCGCATCTTTTTCGGTTTCTAAGACCGTCAGAAACTCGCCGTGAGGTCCCGGTGCTCGATCAGCGCCTTGGGATAGTAATGTGCGAGGATTTTTTCAAAAGTCAGCCCATGTTGTCCCAGGTGACGACTACCCCACTGGCACAGCCCCACCCCATGACCGAACCCCTGCCCCTTGAAGACCAACTCATCCCCATTCTGCTGCATCACGAACCGAGTGCTCTTGAGCTGTGTCGATCCCACTTTGAGGCGAAGTTCGTTGGCGTTGAGTTCCACCGTCCGAGCCGGCAAACGCAATCGGAACTTTTCAGCCCGACCGCCTGCTCCCGCCGTCAGAGACTCAAGACCCATCAGGCGCTGACCGCCAGCCTCCAGACGATTCAAAAAATCCTTGGCCTTGATTCGATAGGTCCATCGCCCGCCCGGTCCTGAGGGGCATTGAGGATCGATGGCTGTCCCTGTATCGACACCACCACCCCAAACACTTTGCGAGGCGACGGTCCGTCCTCCGCAGTCGGCATGATAAAAGGCCTTCAAGGTTCGGCGCTTCGGATCGAGCAAGAGAATGCCATCCGTCTCGCGCACGGCCTTTCTGACCGACTCGAGATCGGCCCGCATCGAAGGATCGCGGAACACCTGATCTTCGATCGTGGCCTCGACATGCCAGGGTTTGCTCTTTCGCTCTTCACGCGTCCTCAAGGTGTACGACCGCGCCGCCACAGACTGAGCCTTCAGAGTTTCAAGAGGCCATTGCGGCGGCATCTCGTGAGCAACGACACCGATCAAATAGTCCCGCAAACTCAAAGAGGCGATGAGATCAAAGGAAAGACCAGAGGCCGAGCGCAGCTCCAACATCGACGGGAGAGTGCCGTTGATATCGCGGAGGAAGCTCCCCTGCACGCGCAGGCTTTTTGAATCGAGCGAGACATCGGATTGAGAGACTGACAGCGACTTCACCGTCCAGCTTTTGCCCTTCCTCGAGATTTTCCATCGAGACAGTCCACGGGTGCGAACCTGATGTTGCCCCTCTCCGAAAGACAGGTCGGTTCCATTGATGACAAGTTCACGGGAGCTTTTCACGAGGCGGACCCGGACCGTTTCCTGCGAATCAAAAGACGCAGCCCAGGCGAAAGGCCCGGAAAGGAGAACCGTCAGGATGAAAACACAATGCCGAGCCATTGACTCGATGAGAGCACGCAGGCCGAGAGGTCCGGGAGTCTAGTTTTAAGTCAGGGAACGCATGACGATCTGCAAATCCGTCCAGGCCTGTTTCTTAAGATCTGGCGCAGAGACGAGGCGCGACGGAGAGAAACTCTCCAGGACCTTGGACGAGCCGATGACTCTGAGATCCACGGAACGATTCGGCGCCTCCGAAAGAAGCAGCGACACCTTTGCCGGATAGGACGACAGCAAATCCAAAAGAACGCCGTCCATATCTTCGTGTTGGGTTTCGACTTCCAAGAGTCGAGCCGTTCCCAAATTCATCGCTCCCCGCATCTTGGCCCACAGCTCGGCGACGGCGCCCTCGAAAAGACTCTCGCCTCCACGATGCAGAACCAACAGATCCACTTCGCCTGGAGGCGGCCAGTGCCCCGTCTGAGTGACCGCCCGCTGTTCCAATTCCACCTCGGGGTTTTCGACGTCACGGGCGCGCAGCACGGTGCCGGCCCCAAGGACATCTCGAACGTATTGAAAGTAATTGGTGCGTGGATCGGACATGGGATGGGTTTAGCGGCTGGCTGCCGTTTTTGCCAGCAAAACCGCTAGGCGTCGCTGGAAATCCCCGAATTCGTCTCGTCGCCACCGTCCTCTTGGCCTTCGTCGCCGTCATTGAGGGCCAGCAGGATCCGCTCGGCCAAAACGCGATTGAAGGTTTTGATCGATGCGATTTCTTCGGGATCTGCCGTGCGCAGAGCCTCGACCGAGCCGAATTTGCGCAGCAAGAGCTGCTTTCGTTTTTCCCCGAGTCCCGTGATCGTATCGAGTTCACTTTCAAGGCTGGTGTTTTCGCGCAGTTTCCGATGATAGGTGATGGCGAAACGATGGGCCTCGTCTCGGATCCCCACCAGAATATGGTGCGCTTCCGAGTTGCTCCGAAAGATCACCGGATTCGAACGACCCGGCAGGAAGAAACGCTCGTCCGTGGACTTCACCTGGGCCGCCTCGAAATCCCTTTCGGTGCGCGCCTTCGCAAGACCCACGACCGCGATGTCTTTGCGGCCGATCTCTTCGAAAATCCGCATGGCACTGGACAACTGCCCTTTTCCTCCATCGATGACCACCAAATCGGGATCGTCGTACTCGGTGTGCGCGAAACGTCTGGAAAGAACTTCTTTCATCGATGCGAAGTCATCGATTCCAGTGACGGTCTTGATCTTGTAACGGCGATAATGCTCCCGCGCCGGAACCCCATCCTCGAAAACCACCTGGGAGGCCACGGTCTCGGCGCCTTGAAACGTCGAGATGTCGTAACACTCGATCCGCCGAGGCCGCTGCGACAATCCAAAGCGCTCTTTGATTTCGTCGAGACCCGCCATTTTTTCTTCGGACTTTGAAACGTACTTTTGAAAATGAGCTTCGGCATTCCTGGTCGCCATCTCGATCAGCTCACGGCCTTTTTCACTGGTCGGGAACAGGATATAGGCCTCATGACCCGAGCGCTCCAGCAAAACTTTTTCCAGCAGTTTGAACAGATCACTGCCGATATCGACTGAAATCATCACCTCGTCCGGAACGAAGTTATCGGCATAATACTGGTTGATGAAATCGACGAACCACTCCCGAGGATCTTCCATCGGGTTTTGCGGATCGATCTGCGGCAGGAAATGAGAACGGGTTCCGATGACTCTTCCCGCTCGGACGTGAACGGTTTCGACCAAGGTTCCGCGCTCGTCCCCGTGAAAGGAAATCGCATCCAGATCTTTTTCGCTGGCAGCATTGATCACGGCCTGTTTTTCCAGAACGGCTTTCACCGCCTCGACCGAATCGCGCAAACGGGCCGCGACCTCGAATTTTTCCTCGTCCGCCGATTGGCGCATCCGATCCCGCAGGGCCTTGATGACCTTTTTGTTCTGCCCCTTCAGAAAGAGCTTCGCCCCTTCAACTTCATTTCGGTAATCCTCTCTCGTCACGAGATTCACACAAGGAGCCGTGCAACGACCGATCTGGTGAGTCAAGCAGGGACGCTTTCTCGAGCGGAAAACCGCGTCCGTGCAATCGCGGATTTTGAAGGTTCGATTCAGAAAACGGATCGTGCCGTGAACGGCATATCCACTGGTGTAGGGACCGAAATACAAAGCGCCGTCCTTGTGAACCTTCCGGGCCAGATACAGCCTGGGAAAATCGTCGGCCCAAGACAGCTTGATATAGGGATAGGTTTTATCGTCCCGCAGACGGATGTTGTACTTGGGGCGATGCTTTTTGATCAGCGAAGCCTCGAGCAAGAAGGCTTCGACCTCGGTCTTTGTCAGGATGTATTCGATCTCGTGAATATTCGAGACCAAAATTTTGGTTTTCGGGGACAGATCCTTCGACTCACCCAGGTAGCTGCGAACCCGCGAACGCAGATTCTTGGCTTTTCCGATGTAAATGATCTTTTCGGTGACGCTCTTCATGAGGTAGACGCCACTTTGAGTCGGGAACTCGCGAACTTTTTCTTTCAGGCCCTCAATCCGATTTAAGGCCATGACCAATCACCCGTTCGGTGTCTTTTTCTGTTTCCCCGTTTCTCAAGGACAGATCCAAAATCTGCAAGCGCTTGATCTCGTCACGAAGCTTGGCCGCCTCTTCGAACTCCAGTTTCTTGGAATGAACGCGCATTTGTTCGCGAAGCTTGTCGATCTCGCCAGCGATGCGGGCAGGATCCCCGGACAGCTTGGCCGGGACTTTGTCCGTTGAACCGGTGGCGATCAAGGCCGCACCCACCGAACCGTCATACAAATCACTCAATCCCTGACGGATGCGTTTTTTGATCGTGACCGGTGTGATCCCATGCTCGGTATTGTAGTCCTGCTGGATACGACGACGACGGTCCGTTTCCGCCACCGCTTTCTCGATGGATTTAGTGATGGTGTCGGCATACAGGATCACCATGCCGTTGGCATTCCGTGCCGCCCGCCCGATGGTCTGAATCAACGAACGCTCCGAACGCAGGAAACCCTCTTTGTCCGCATCGGTGATTCCCACCAACGAGACCTCGGGAATATCCAAACCCTCTCGCAGCAAGTTGATCCCGACGAGAACGTCAAAGACTCCCAACCGTAGATCCCGCAGGATCTCGGATCGCTCTAAAGTTTCGATGTCCGAATGCAGATACTTGACCTTGATCCCGACGGACTCGTAATACTCGGTCAGATCCTCGGCTGAGCGTTTGGTCAGCGTGGTGATCAAAACCCGTTCTTTGCGATCGATGCGCAGGCGGATTTCCTTGAGCAGATCGTCCACCTGATGGCGAACGGGGCGGATCTCGATCGTCGGATCCACCAGGCCCGTTGGCCGGATGATCTGTTCGATGATGATCCCTTCGGATTTTTTAAACTCGTACTCGCCCGGAGTCGCCGAAACATAAACGACCTTGTCGACCATGCCTTCGAACTCTTGAAAATTCAAAGGTCGGTTGTCCAGGGCGCTTGGCAAACGGAAACCGTGTTCGACCAGCGTGGATTTCCGCGCCCGGTCCCCCCGGTACATCCCGCCGATCTGAGGCACGGTCACGTGGCTCTCGTCGATGAAGGTGATGAACTCCGAAGGAAAGTATTCAAGCAAAGTCGGCGGCGGTTCGCCCGGCCCCCGGCCCGTCAAGTGACGCGAATAGTTTTCGATCCCCTGGCAGAAACCCATCTGCTCCATCATCTCGATGTCGTAGTAGGTTCGCTGCTCCAAACGCTGGGCCTCGAGCAACTTGATTTGCGAATTGAGTTCGGCCAAACGCACCTGGAGTTCAGCCTGAATGGTCTTGATCGCCCGCGCCAGGTTTTCCTCGCCCGTGGCGTAGTGAGAACCCGGATAGATCCCGATTTGATCGAGTTCTTCCAACACCTGACCCGTCACCGGATCGATCCAGGCGATCTTTTCGATGAAGTCGCCAAAGAACTCGATGCGAACCGCGCGGTCTTCTTCGTAGGGCGGGAAAACCTCGACGACATCGCCGCGCACCCGAACCATTCCCCGCGAAAAATCGATATTGTTTCGCTGATACTGAATCCGCACCAGCTCACGCAAAAAAGTATCCCGCTTCATCTCGGTATTGGAGACGACCTGGATCATCATGCCTTCGTAAGCCTCGGGACTTCCCAAGCCGTAGATGCAAGAAACCGAACTCACGATGATCACATCCCGCCGATCGAACAGGGATCGGGTCGCCGAGTGGCGCATCCGATCGATCTGCTCGTTGATGGCCGAGTCTTTTTCG